>NZ_CALJXO010000308.1:0-12302 GCF_937988555.1 uncultured Boseongicola sp.
TGCGCGTGAGCGGTCATGAAGCCAGCAACTTCGGCCTGAATTGCTGTGCGAAGCAATTCCTTGGCTCCAGCCTGAATGACCTCGGTCAGCGGGTCAGGTGAAAATTCCGATGGCAGATCGAATGGAACAACAGTAGATTTCCGCGAGGTTATGTGAGGCAGAGGGCGCAGACGTTGAGATGCTGGGCAAACTCTGCCTACATGGGCCGATTGCGCCAAAAAGATTTGAAATTATTGCAAAGTGCGCATTCGCCCTGAACAGCCTTCACGACGGCGGATCTCTCACAGTGTGGGCGGATGTTGCCGAGAATATACGCGAACAGGCTCATACAGCAGGTATCAACTCAGAACTACCTGACTTTTTGAGCGCATTTTACCGACGCGCTGTAAAAGCTGGCCATGGCGATGAAGATGTCGCTGCACTTATCAAAACACTTCGCAGTTGACCAAATTCCAAGTCGGCTTTGGGCTCGGAGCGGCTATTCGCGCCAGATCAACTAAAGGCCGCTGTGCGGGTGACAGACCAGACGTTCGCTGGCAGCGGACCATTCCTTCACGGCGGGGTCTACTTTTTCTGAGCCTTCAAGATAGCTTCTTGTCGCGACGCAACCCCAAGCTTTGCGAAGATACTTGTCGCCTGATTGCGCACTGTCTTGTCGCTGACACCCAAGTCACGAGCGATCTCTTTGTTGCTCTTCGCATTGCAGATGCCTGCCAAAACCTCTCGTTCGCGAGGTGTGAGGACAACGTCTGTTTCGATATTGCTTGGGCCGACGAAGTTCAGAACCTCTTGGCAAAATATCCCCCAGGCCGGCTCGTCTTCTTGAAGAATATGATTTTCAGACGGAAGAACTACCAATTCTGCGTTGGGAATTTTGCGCGCCAAGAAGCGCCCCTCTTCTAAAGGCGCAACTTGATCACCCTCGGCATGTAGGATCAGGGTTGGGCAAGTGATCGATCCAAGCACGTCGCTGGCATCCATTTCGCCTCGCGCCCGTAGCAACTCGGCGCCGACCTCAGGCGTCGTTGTCCGCTGACAGAGTTCGTTGAACCAGCGGATCTTGTCGGGGTTTCCATCGGGCACAAACCTCTTAGTGAACACTTCTCGAAATGCCTGATTTGATGAATCCCAGCCCATCCTAAATACGTTAACAATTGCATCGTAGAATTTTGCGGCGTCGGGATTACCTCGATGATGCACGCCTCGCGCGTACCCGCCACAAAGAATGAGGTGTGAAACATCATCAGGGTACTTGGCGGCATAGTTTACAGCTGCAGCAGTGCCCTGTGACATCGCAAGAATTACGAAGGGCTTTGGCAAGTCGGCCGCATTCACAACCCGCTCAAGATCGTCTGTCCAGGCTTCGACATCGAGCGTGCCGGTCCTTCGATCCGACAGTCCACATCCTCGTTCATCATACCTCAAATAGTCGAAGTGGTCTTCCAAGAACCGCACCCAATGAGACCAGATCGGACTGGCTGTGTCGTACTCAAGATGCGTCAGCCACGCAGCGGCTTTTACCATGGGAAGACCTGAACCGCTGCGCGTCCATGCGAGCGATATACTATCCTTGGTCTCTGTGAAGCGAACCGGCCTCAATTACCTGTCTCGCGGTACATATGTCCTATCACTTCTGACCTCTCGCAAGCCCTTAAGGGACATCTGTCCGATAGATCGCACCCGGCCGCATGGGCATGTTCATTCTTATCAACCGCCCACAAAAGAAAAGCAAATTTATCAACCGCCAACACAGCAAAAGGAAAATGCACATGAGACTTTTGAGAGAAATCTTCGCAGCCCCCTCTGTCAACTCCCGGGCCCAAACAAATACCAATGTAGCGCGGAAAATCGAGCGCTTCGAGGCAAAGCTGGATGCTCGCAATCGCGCGCGACTCTATACGGCTCGCATCTGGCTTTGAGTGGCGAACTGCGAACTCCCCGTGAGTATTCCACGGTTTGGCACCGGCTAGGCATGATCTCATTTATGCCCGTCGTATCTGCAAAGGTGGCAACCTTCGCGCGAGCGGGAGAACGCCCTCTTTGTCCGCAACTCTGCCGATGATCGAATGGCCGCTCCGGTTCCGAGCGTGTTATGAACCCGCTTCTTGTTTCATCCAGTTTTCGAATAGGACAAGTCTCGGGTCCGGGTTCGGTGTCACCTCGGAGACAACATAGATCCCTTGCGGGCGATCAACCTTGATCGGACTAAGCTGAACAAGACTGCCTGCGGCCTCATCCGCTTTTGTCATCCTTGAATCGGCAAGGATCACTGCCTGGCCCGAAAGGGCTGCGTCAAACATGAATGCGCGGCTTTCGTATTCGATTATTCTTCTGGGTTCGGCAATTTTTACTTCCGCCGCATGTGCCCAAACCATCCAATCTTCGCGCCATCGTTGTCCACAGGCCAGCGGCAGCTCTAGAATGTCCTGGGCTGCCAGAGGCAACCGACGCCCCTCTACCAATTGCGGGGCACAAACTGGCCTTACAACGTCCTTGCAGATGAGCGTGCATATCATGCCGTCCCATTCGCCTGCGCCATATCGCACTGCCGCATCAAAGCCAGACGTCCCGAGATCGACATAGTCGAAGGAAAGCGACAGTTTGATCTCGATGCCGGGATGTTTTTTGTGGAAAATTGGGAGACGTGGCAGCAACCACCTGTTGCCAAAAAACGGCGCAATCGAGATCTTCAAAGTTCCGACTAGATGAGACTTGCGGGCCTCCGCAACAGCATTTTCGATTGCGTCCAACGCTTTGCCCAGATGTTCGGACAATGTACGGCCTTCTTCAGTCAGTATAATCTTGCGGGTCTTGCGTAGAAACAGCGCTGTCTTCAGCTCAAGCTCTAACCCCTTGATTTGATGGCCAACTGCAGCGGGCGTCACACATAATTCATTTGCCCCTAACTTGATGCTTTCATGGCGGGCGGCCGCCTCGAATGCACGCAATTGGTTAAGCGATGGCAAGCGTCGGGTCATATATATCATGCCTTAGAAAATCTAAGCTATGTCTAAACTTATGATCGTTTGTCAGATGTGGCGAGCAAAACCTAAACTAACGATACAAGTTTACTCACTGGACAGGAGCAACACATGACCCGCGCGACACCCCTATTACCCCACCAAACAGATGACATTTTTTTAACTGATGGCGGCACTGAAACGTGGCTCATGTACAAGCGCGGGTTCGAACTTCCGGAATTCAGCGCATTTCATCTGCTAAACGAAAAGAAATCGGCCGACGCATTGCGGGAGTACTACACTGCCTTTGCGGAAGTCGCCGTGAAGCTTGGAACGCCCTTCATCTTTGACAGCTTGACCTATCGGGCAAGTCGGGACTGGGGCACCTTGCTGGGATACTCCACCGATAGTCTTGCAGAGATGAACCACAAATGTTTTGAACTGTACCGCGAATGTGCGGCAATAGCCGGACTGGCGGCGGAAAATACCGTGATGAGCGGATGCATCGGACCGAAAGGCGATGCCTACAAAACAAATGAAGACTTAACCGCCGAAAATGCCGAAGCCTACCATGGAGAGCAGATCGAGACGTTCAAAGGCGCTGGCGCCGATATTGTTACGGCGTTGACCTTGAACACGACAGCCGAGGCTGTTGGCATCGCAAGGGCTGCAGCCAAGGTAAGCTTACCGTCTGTGATCGCCTTCACGGTCGAAAAAGATCGCAAGCTGCGCAGCGGTGAAACGTTGAAACAGGCAATCGAAACGGTTGATGCTGCAACTTCAAACGCGCCCGCATATTATATGATCAATTGCTCGCACCCCGTTGATTTTGGTCCTGCGCTTGCGGACGAGCCATGGGCAAAACGTATCCGCGGGTTACGTGCCAACGCCTCGTCCCTTGACCACGGAACTTTGTGCCAGTTGGGCCATCTCGAAGAGGGAAATCCCGATGAATTGGCGAGCCAGTATGTCGATATCAGGACCGCTTTTCCCCAAATGAACGTCTTCGGCGGGTGTTGTGGCACGGACTACGTTCATGTCGAGAAAATTGGCCGGGCGCTGCTGGCCGCCGCCTGAATATTCAATCATCTGGCGAAGATGACCGTCTGGACCGGCCTCTGCGAGGGGCCGTGTTCTAGTTATCCACTTCTACGACCGAGCCGAACTTGCCCTCGGCCCATTTCGAAAAGCGCAGGACCGGATAACAGTAAAGAAAGTAGAACAGGGCAATCAGGCAGTAGATGAACATGATGTCGCCGGGCATCCGCATGATTGCGACCTCGCCCTGTCTCGTCAGTTCAGAGACGCCGATGACAGACAAGACAGCCGTGCTTTTGATCACTATGACATAGACACTGGCCATGGGCGGTATCGTGAGCTTCATGGCTTGTGGGATCACGACATTCTTGTAGGTCTGAAAGCGTGTCATGCCAACGGATCGTGCCGCTTCGCTTTGCCCGTTTGGAACGGCGAAAATGGCAGAAGCGACGATCTCGGTCACATAGCTTGAGGTATAAAGCGACAGAGAAACCACCGCCGCAGTGAAGCCGTCAAACTGCAGCCAAGAGATGCCCAGCGAGGGCAGAACAAAGAAGATAATATACAGCTGAACAAGGTAGGGTGATCCGCGCAGTATGTGGAGATAGCCGTTGATCAGTTTGGTGAGGAGATAATAGCCAGTTGTTTTTGTGACTCCGAGACAAAACCCGATAATGGATCCGAAAAAGATCGCTAGTATCGAGATTTTAAACGTCGACCACAGACCCTTAAGGAGGAACGGCCAGAGGCTTTGTACGATGTCAATTTTGTCGAAGATCGAGTCCATCACACTGCCCCCTAATTTGCTTGCCAGGCTTTACCGCCCAGCTTATTTTGAAGAATTCCTGAGATGACCAGCATCATCGAATAGATCAGCAGATAGCACACCGCTGTAGTCACATAGCTTTCCGTTGCGATCACCGTCTCGGAGAACATGCGTAAACCGGCCCCCATCAGCTCGAATACCGCGATAATGGAAAGCAACGAGGTGTCTTTGATAAGCACCGCCGTCTGACCCAAAAGCGGGGGCATTACATTGGCGAGCGCCTGAGGCAGCGTCACGTTGAAGAGCGCCTGGCGTGGTGTCATGCCAACAGACAGCGCGCCCTCTATCTGACCGCGGTCCACCGAGGTGATGCCAGCGCGGATGATCTCGCCAAAGTAAGGCGATGTATGGATCGTCAATGCCAGAATGCCGGTTTGTGTTTCGTCCAGCAGGTTTCCGATCGGCAGGATCGACGGCAGGCCGTAATAGACAAGGTAAATCTGGATCAGCAAAGGCGTGGATCGTATGAACTGGATATAGCCCGCGACTGGTCTCCAGATCAGCGGGTTAGTAGACAGCCGACCTAAAGCCACCAAAGTCCCGAAGATCAGCGACAGGATCAGGCACAGGCCTGAAATCCAGAGCGTCTGGCCGATCCCTGCGATAAAGACATCGGTATACTGCCCGACGATGCGGAAATTGAAGTAGTGTTGGAGCCAGTCCATAGGGGGTCCACCGCTTTGGTTTTAACGCGCAAGGATGCGTGTCGCTGTGCCGGGGCGCGCAAAACGCGCCCCGGTCGGTGTCAGCTTATTTGTTGTCAGCTTCCCAGGCAGTCGAATTCCACCAGTAATCAAGCGCTGTATCAAGACGACCGTCTGCTCTGATCAGCCGCACGTAATTGTCGAGCGCCAACAGCAGGTGAATTGAATCTGGACGGGTCGCAAACCCAAGCGGTTCTCGTGCAAGCTCGCCTTCCAAAACCTTCAGCCCCTCGATCGAACTCATGAAGCCCGCGATCGTGGCTTTGTCCGACAGTCCCGCACTGGCACGCCCCGAAACGACAGCCTGAACCGCCTGAGCGGTCCCGCCCGCGAACTCTTTCAGTTCGGCATTCGGCAGTACTTTGCGCGCAGTATCAGCCCAGGACGACGCCTGAGTTGCCGCGACCGAAACACCGTCTGCGTTCAGTTCTTCCCAGCTTGTAAACGGTGCATCTGCTGGCGCAAATGCGATTGTCTCGGAAAAGAAAACTGGCTCGGTAAAGACGATCTGCATATGGCGCTTGGCGGTGGGCGTCATGTCGGCTGCGATGAAATCAGCCTTACCCGATGACAGCGCTGGGATCAGGCCTTTCCAGTCGTAGTCCTGGATGATCAGCTCGACTTCCATGTCGGCGGCCATCATGCGCGCCAGTTCGATTGCAAGTCCGGTCCGCTTACCGTCCTTGTTGACGAAGCTGACCGGTGGCCCCTGGGTTTGAACGGCAATCGTCATCTCGCCGGTGCGGACGATCTTTTCCATGGTCGTTTCCGCGAACGACATTGTCGCAGCAATAGACAGGCAGGCGCCTCCGGCGATACCCTTCATCAGTGTTTTGAGTTTCATTCTCGTTTTCCCTTTTTTGGTTGTTTTTTGTTTTGGTCGCGTTGTTTGGTCAAAGTATCTGGCGCAAGAAATCCTGCGCGCGGTTGGACTGTGGATTGTCAAAGAAATTGCCGGGGGTGTTTTCTTCGATGACCTTGCCCTCGTCCATGAAGATCATCCTGTCGGCCGCTTCACGCGCGAACCCCATCTCGTGCGTTACGACAGCCATCGTCATGCCGTCTGCAGCCAACTGGCGCATCAATTCAAGGACGCCGCCGACAGTCTCCGGATCAAGCGCCGAAGTGGCTTCGTCAAACAGCATAACTTTGGGCTTCATCGCCAGCGAGCGGGCAATCGCGACACGCTGTTGTTGACCACCCGACAACATCGAAGGGTAGTTGTCGCCGTGATCCGGTATGCCGACTTGTGCAAGCAGAGCATTCGCGATTTCTTCGGCTTCTTTGCGGGATCGCTTTGCAACGATCACTTGCGGCATCACAATGTTTTCAAGCGCTGTCTTGTGCTGGAACAGATTGAAGTGCTGGAACACCATCCCGACTTTGGCGCGGAGTTTGTTTATGTCCGTCTTCTTGTCCGTCACTTCCTCGCCATCAATAACGATCCTTCCGGTATCAACGTCCTGCAATCCATTAAGAGACCGCAGTAGCGTGGACTTTCCCGATCCGGATGGGCCGATAATGACGACAACTTCACCAGCATCGATACGGTTGCTGACATTGTCGAGCGCACGAATAGGCTCGGGCCGCGATTTCAGATGATAGGTCTTGCTTATAGACTCTATCAGTATCATCGGCTCATTCATGCAACGCGTCCTTCCTGACCGGATAACCGGCCGCAACAGCAATAATCAAATGGCCCGGCGATCTGGTGTGTTCGCGGTCCTAAAACTTGCTTTCGATAGAGACGAGCGCGCGTCTAAACGCGCGCATTTGGTCGGTCAGGCACAGTAAAGTGGATACGAAAGGCGTAATGCGAGCGGCGGGCCCACAGGCCGCCCCCAGCAATCCTGTTGCGAACAATTCTACATCCGGAAGGTCACGGCGTCCAGAGTTTAAGGATTGATAGGATCTGGGATGCGGCGCAATGGCGACCGCACCACGTTTAAGTATTGCAGCGTGCTCGTAGGTATCCAAGTCAGTTTAGGTTCTTAGCAGACCTTCGCTGCGCTTTGCATCAACGCCTGCAGTGCGGGGCAAAGCGGCCCCTAGAGTCTAACAAGACTGGCGTGAAAGCCTTGCCCTTAAGTGCGAAGGTTCCGATCTAGGATCCGCGCCGGACCATAGACTCCATCCATCGCAGGCGTCGGATGACCAAGTTAGCGCGTAAGTTCCAAGAGGCCGCCGAGGATTGGATCAAGCTCGAGGGGGCGCCCGGCTTCTAAATCTTGCAACATTGAAGCGCGGAAGGGGCCAAACTTGCGCGTAATCGCAATGCGCTCATCAAGTTCATCAAATCCGGTCAGGCCGATGAGTGCGCCGATCTCTGTCATTTCTCTCATCATAGCCTGAATGAGGCTGCGTACGTGATCGTCATCGAGTAATTGAGACACATCCGCGCGCGCCAGCGTGGAAAGCGGGTTCACGTTGGAATTGCCCCAGAGCTTGTTCCAGACGTGCCAGTGCAACTCTTTTGTGTTTTCGGCCGGAATGCCGCCTGCCGCGAAGAGCTTAGCAACGGTCTGGGAATGCTGGCCCGATCCCGCGTCGCCCAGCCAGACCTTGTTGGCTTTCATAAGTCGGATGTTGCCGGGCGCGGTGACATGGCTTGCGGCATGGACAACGGTGCCCACCACGCGCGCGCCGGGATTATCCGTTGCTTCAACCCGATAGCGTTTTTGCTTTTCGCCGTCGTCCAGCCTCAGTCCGTCGCGCTGCAAGGCTTCCAGCGAAGCCCCGCGCGCCAGAACTGTCGCTTTTGCTCCAGCTTCAATACACCCCGCTGTCAGCCATCCTCCGATAGCCCCGGCACCAATCACAGCTATACGCAAATGCGGTCACTCCTATTTCTTCTCATGGCGAAACTTAGCAAAAAGGTCAGGCCACTTGTCGTAAACGAACGGGAAGTTCCCCTTGTATGTCCGCTTTGGGGTGAGGAAGGCTGACTGGCCAAGAATATCTAGCCGTCCTATAAATTCGCTTGGCCCAATTGCATTGGCTTTTTTGCGTCCTGATAGATTTCCTCGAAAATGTCAGCTGCGGGTAAACCCTTTCGAACGAGAGGGGCGCCCTATCCTGCCCAAAGTGACATTGCCTCAACATCACCAGTGGTGCAAGGAAGCGGCGTGTAACTTTGATATCTGACAACGGCTTCGCCGGTTGAGGGGCGCCCGATCATCTCTTGTTCATCAGGACGTGCCCCAGTTGCAGGGGTTCCAGAATCTTCCCATTTTTGAGAGGCTGAATTCGACAAAGCCCGATGTGACGCTGTTGAGCGCCGAGTTTGTCCACTCAGCGGACCTTGGTGGGTATCGCAGCAAGCGTCTGTTAAGAGGCATCGTGCACCATTCTCCAAACGCAACCCATGGCGCCATTTTCACAGTTATTGAAAATAATAGCTTCCTTGGCTATGGGATCGCGACTAGCCCGCGCCCCTCATCCTGCAGCAAAATATCTTGTCTTGAACTTGACGGCGCACTTCATGCAGCCCGACTGAATTTGACGTCGGAAACGGCGCCAGGCTGTTCAGCTTGACGGCCGCAATATGCTCCCATAGAGCCTCACCTCTTGTATGAGGATAGGGAGGCATTTGGCATGGCTCAACATTGCCTGGGGGTCGACTTTGGCACCTCCAACTCTGCAGCAGGCTATTTGTGCGATGGTACGCCACGACTGATCAAAGTGGCTGCAGGTCAGACAACGCTCCCCTCAACCTTCTTTTTCGATTTCGAGAACCGGAAGACCCTGATGGGCGAACCGGCCAATCAGGCGCTGTTGGACGGGGCTGATGGGCGATTTATGCGAGCGCTTAAGCGCGTTCTAGGCACAACCCTGATGCACGAAAAACGTCAAATCCTGAATGAGCGTTTGACGTTCGTCGATATCATTGCCCGCTTCCTGCAACAGATCAAAATCCGGGCTGAGGTGGAAACCGGCCTTACATTCGACCGTGTCATTTCGGGTCGCCCGGTGGTTTTCCATGCCTCAAACGACCCGCGCGAGTTGCAGGCCGAGGCTGATTTGCGGGCCTGTTATCTCGCTGCAGGATTTAATGAGGTCGATTTCATTCTCGAACCCGAGGCCGCCGCAATCGCCAGCGTTGCAGTGGATCCGTCCGGCGGGATCGGATTGATAGTTGATATTGGCGGTGGCACCTCTGATTTCTCAATGTTCCGGCTGGAAAATGAGCGCGTGGAAATTCTAGCCAATCACGGTGTCCGCATCGGTGGCACCGACTTCGACCGCGCAATCAATATTGATCGGGTGATGCCGCTGCTGGGCAAGGGGACACAGTTGCACAAGATGATGGGTCCCGGCAGTTCACCTGTACCCAACGCGATTTTCAACGATTTGGCTACTTGGGAGAAAATCCCCTTTCTATATACCCCTAAAAACTGTCGTATGGTCGAGGAAATGGCGCGGCTGTCCTATGATCCGGAAAAGCTGAACCGCCTTGTCACTGTATTGGAGGATGAGCTTGGACATGATTTAGCTTTTGCAGTTGAGAGCGGCAAGATTGCAGCCAATATCGGCGGCGAGCAGTCTCGCATCGCTCTGGACCAGATCGAGCGGCGCCTCTCCTGCATATTGACGACCGAAGATTTGGCTCTGATACTTGCCCCAATGGCACAAAAGCTCCGTGCTGGAGCGCAAGAGACAGTGCAATTGGCGGGCCTCGGCGCGGCCAGCGTGGAGCGAGTAATCTATGTCGGCGGTTCCAGCCTGATGTCGATTGTTTCGGAAACCATGAAGACGCAATTTCCTGACGCCCGACATTCCTTCACCGAGGTTTTTACAGCTGTCGCCGATGGGCTGGCAATCGCATCTGCGCGATATTAACGAATGTCATCACACAATGATCGTTCCTTGGTTTGACGCACCCAATGGATGACGGACAAAGGATCGCAAAGGCAACTTCGCAGGGGCCTTTGCTCACCTGCGCCGCTCCGTGAAGCTTGATGACGCGCTGCCCTACGATGAACGATGGGGCTTGGTACACCCTAAGCGCCACGCGCTTTGGCGCGTTATTGTTTGAGCAGGACCGGACTCAAAATGCGGAAGCGGTCTGCCGCGAAGACCTAGGTTTGGGCGGGGAGCTTTCACGCGGCACAACTCATCCGGACAATGTCTGGAGTCTCAAGGGCCTCGTGACTGTCTTAACGCTCGTAAAGCGGGGAATACGGACCAAGCACGACATCTTAAGCAACGGCTGGACTTTGCGCTTTCGCAGGCCGATGGCCGCGTTGCGGCAAACTGCTTGTGTGCGCAGGCAGCAATGGCCGCAGAGTAATGTAAAGCGTAGGTGCCAGCCAATTGCACGGCTGAAGTGAAAGTCTACAAAGTCCGGCATAACAGCCCTTGGTGTGCGTCGCAGCGAACGGCAGATTTGAGGCCATATCGGTCCCATGTGCAGCTCGATTGTAGGTTCATGATATGGCGTCTTCGTCGTCTCTGTCCTCAGTGACGGGCCAAGCGAATATGAGCACTATAAGACCAAGCACCGGCAAGACGATCGACAACAAAAGCCAAGGCCAAATCCGTCTATTTTTGCTTTTCGCCAATGCTGCAATCAACGCTAGATAAGGGAATGCGAAGATGAGAATTGTAACTGTATCAATTTCCATCGGCATCTCCTTTTGAACAGAACAGCGTCAATGCCTGAGCTAGCTCTAAAGCCGTGCTCTCTGCGCCCTGTTTGCCATCTCATTACAAACCACGAACGCGCCATTGGTCTTTGCGATGGATCAATGAAACCGCCTCCCGCTGTCACTTTGATATGTGAAGATCCGAAAGTGCCCGAAATTTTATACGCGCTTTGTGGGAGGGCAGCTCTCAGTGGGGGATGCCCCCGCCTACGGTTCTCGGTTTGTCCGAACTACATCCACCGCAATGGCCCTTAGCAGAATTTCATGGAGGCTGCAGGGAAGGTCTGCCTAGAGCCCTTTGTGACCAATGCTGCGGCGCACGAATACTTACGCAAAGCACGGAAGCCGGCCCCCGTCTGCAATGCAAAGCGGAAAAGCCGCCGTTGGTTCTTCGCTTGGAACCTCTTGGGTGGAGCGGACCCAGGACGGCGTTATTCTTACCCCTGTGGGGCGTGAGGTCCTCGCACGCGCGAAGCGTGTACTTTTGGATGCTCAAGCCATCAAGGACTATGCAGCCACAGCGAAACATGGATTGGCCGGCACAATACGGCTTGGTGTGAAGGCAACGCTTGGTCCATATCTGTTGCCACCTATTGTAACCGCCCTGCACCGCAAACATCCGGAAACCAAACTCCATATTCGCGAAGGCGTTCCCAGCCAGCTTGAGGAAGATCTCAAAGCTGGGGTGCATGATGTGATCCTTGCGCAAATACCGATGCACACCACGGATTTGATAACCCAGCGGTTGTTTCGTGAGCCGATTTTGTTTGCGATGTCGTCAGATCACCCTCTGGCAGGCAAGCAAGGGCTGTCCATGTACGATCCAAAAGACCAACCGGTGTTGCCCTTTGCGCCAGACTACTACTTACATGATCAAGTGCATGCCCTTTGTGAGGAATTTGGCGCGCAGGTGGTACGCGACTACGAAGGTACAAACCTTGATGCGCTGCGCCAGATGGTCTCGATGAATATGGGCGCCACCTTTTTGCCTGCCCTGTACTCCCAGTCCGAGGTTTCGTCGTTAGGAGATGTCGTCATCACGCCACTGGCAAAGCGCAGCATTTCACCCTCCATCGGGCTGGTTTGGCGAAAGGGTGCCTGACGCTCGAATGCGTACTCGGATTTGGCC
>NZ_CALJXO010000309.1:0-2530 GCF_937988555.1 uncultured Boseongicola sp.
GTTCACTGTCGACATTGGTGCAGATGGTTGGTGCGGGCATGGGAGTTACGCTTATCCCTGAGATGGCGATTGCTCTGGAAACCCGCTTGGCCAATGTCTCGCTGGCTCGCTTTTCCGAGCGAAGTCCAACGCGCACAATAGGGATGGTCTGGCGAAAGACCAATCCGCTGTCAGATCAATTCATACAAATAGCCACTCTTGTGAGTGACGTAGTTCAAAGGACAAACGATGATATCGTCTGAGAGAGCTAGCGTCGGGCCCATCCGAACCCTGAAAACTCACATTGCGGATTTGCCCGCGACATTCATTGATACATTCTGACTTAAAACCACATCAAAATTCTGACCCGTACAAGGAAGTTCCGTAACGCTTCCAACTTCCACAGTGATTTTGTCGCCAAGACCATCCTTTTCGTTTAACTGGCGGGCAACCTCAACAAATTCCGGAGTAAGGTCGATTGCTTCCACCAAACATCCGTGGCTGTCGGCCAAATACCAGCTAGGTCCGCCAATACCGCAAACAGCGTCAAGAAGGTGGCAACCTTTTGGTATTTCGGCAAGCTCAGCTTGAACTTTGGTCGTTGCCCCCAACTTCGACAGTTAATCACGTAAGCGATTGATATTGTTGACACGAGAATTGCGTTTGTGTGACGACATCGGGTTTTCAGGCCGGTCTGGGGAGGCTCAGGGCGTCGAAGAGATCGAGTTGCTCCGGGGTGGTCTTGCTGGTTCCGTTGAAGGTGCGGTCGCCGATATGGGCGGTATGTTTCTGGATCCGCGCCAGTAGATCGAGGGCGGTTCGAGGGCTGGCGTCATGTCGCTTGGCCTTCAGTCGCATGCGCATGACGCGGTAGAGGACCAGCGCCAGAAAGCAGATAAGCGCATGAGCCCGGATGCGGTCGGGCAACCGGTGATGGACGGGAGCGATCTCGATGTCTGATTTCAGAACTCGAAAGCCACGCTCGATATCGGCGAGGCTCTTGTAACGGGAAACGGTTTCGGCGGGCGTCAGGTCGGGGGCGTTGGTCAGCAGCGCGAGCTTTCCATCAAAGAGTTCCGCCCGGGCGATGGCGGCCTCGTCGACACTGTAACTGAACCGATCAGCTTGCAGGTCGGCCTTGAGAAAGCGCGTGAGCTGCGCTTCGGCAACGGCGCGGGTGAACCTGCTGTAGGCACCCCGGTCGCAAGCACGGCGGCCGCGCGCGGTTTGCCCGTCGTCCTGGGCGTCGAGCTTGGTGACCATTTTGTCGGCCATGGCCTCCAGGTCGCGGATGCGGCCCCGCCGACGGTCGGATTGGTCTGCGGCGCGCACGGGATCATGCGCCACGATCAAGCGGTGCCCGGCGAAGGTGGCCTCGGCCAGCCCGTGCTCGCAGAAGGTGAGATTCTGGAACGTCTCGACCAGATCGGCATAGCGGCGGGCGGGCACGGCCAAGATGAACTCCAGCTTGCGCCCGCCCTGGTCGGCCAGCGCGGTCAACTCGTCGATATTCTCCAGGCTCAGCAGGCCGCGATCAGCCACCAGGATGACGCGCTGGACGGGGAACCGCTGCAGAACGGTCTGGAGCATGCCCTGCAGCGTCTTCGTCTCGCCGACATTGCCGGGATGGACGGTGTGCATCAGGGGCAGGCCCTCGGCCGTCTGGACGACCCCCAGCACGAACTGCCGAGCGATACCGCCGGTCTCCTTGTTCATGCCGAAGGCGCGAAGATCATCATCGACCTCGCCCCCGCCATGGATACGGACGGTGGTCAGGTCATAAAATACGATGGCGAGATCGCGATCGACCAGGGGCCGGATCTGGCGGGCCAGCGCATCCGCGACTGCGTCGGCATGGTCCATCAGGGCATCCATGGCGCGCAGCAGGTGCTGATGGCTGACGGTGTCAGGCATCGCAGGCATTGCGACGGTTTCCAGCCAGCGCAGGCAGCCCAACTTGCTCGTGGGGTCACACAGGCGGTTGAAGACCATCGCGCGGATCAGCGCTTCGGCATCGAAAGCCCGGCGCGAGGAACGCATGGCGCGCTTCAAGGCCGTGTCGATCCCCAGACCCCGCCAAAGTTCATGGAGCGCAAAGACATCACCGAAGCTGAGACCGGACTCCTGGATGACCTGCGACGACGTATTGTGTGCCCGACCGACGGCCCTGTTGAGACCATTGATCAGCGGATCCAACTGTTCGGGTGTGATCTGGTCGAGACGCCCAAGGTTGGCAACGACGCGCGTGCGAACCTTGCCGCTGTCGTTTCGAAAGGACTCGACCAGTTGCAGATACTGGCGCCCCCCTGTCTTGGTGATACGAGTATACATTATGTGGCGACGAAATCACGTCTATGGCCAAACAATCAATAGTATTACGCCTATAGCGTGTGACGACACGGTTTGCGAAAATCGCTGAGGCAGACCATGCTAAGCCCCTGAAAAGTAACAACCAGATCTCAACAGTATGCTCAAAACTGACGCTGAACTGTCGAAGTTGGGTGATCGGGGTGACTCGGGCCGTCAATTGCCGGCCCATGCATAAGGACCG
>NZ_CALJXO010000310.1:0-4414 GCF_937988555.1 uncultured Boseongicola sp.
GAGTTCGACTGCAAATCCGGCCTTGGGTGTGGCTGTATTCAACCGTGCCGCAAAGATCAGCCCGGCAAGTGCGGCCAACACGCCCATGTTCACAAAAGTTAGGAAGGTCAGGCGTTCGGTCGGAATGCCCGACAGTTTCGCGGCTTTTTCGTTTCCGCCAAGCGCATAGACCCGCCGCCCGATTGTCGTCTGTTCGGTGATAAACGCGTAGACGATTGTCAACAGACCCATCGTGATCAGCACATTCGGCAGTCCGCGGAACGTCGATAGCTTGTATATCACAAAGAGTAGTGCACCGGCGACGATCACATTGCGCGCAAGGAAAAAGCCGAACGGTTCATCCTCAATCCCATAAGCTTTATTGCGAGCCCGCTTACGCATCCCCAGCCACACGATTGCCATTGCGGCGATGATGCCGACCGCCAGTGCAGTCGCGTTCGGACGCCCGACACCAAACAGATCTGGGATGAACCCGGTTGACAGCAACTGGAAGGATTTTGGGAAGGGGCCGACGGATTGCCCCTCGAGAAGCCAAAGTGACAAACCGCGAAACACCAGCATTCCCGCAAGAGTGACAATGAAACTGGGGATTTTCCAGTACGCTACCCAGTATCCTTGTGCCGCCCCGATCATCCCGCCAACCACGAGGCAGACCGGAATTGTGATCGCAACTGGCACGTCCCAATTCACGATCATCACCGCCGCAAAGGCACCGACGAACCCCATAACCGAGCCCACCGACAGGTCGATATTGCCGCCGACGATCACGATCAGCATCCCGAGGGCCATGATGATGATATAACTGTTCTGCAGAAACAAATTGGTGATGTTCACCGGCTTCAGCAACACGCCGTTGGTCACGATCTGAAAAAACAGCATGATCGCGATTAGGGCAAACAGCAGCCCGTATTCACGCAAATGGCCTAGAAGATATTTGGACATACCAGCCTGAGCGGGCTGATCCGGCGAGGTGGTATCGGTCATTGCGCCGCCCTCCTAATGTGTGACGATGAGCGACATGATGCGCTCCTGGCTTGCATCGGAGGCATCAAGTTCGCCGACAAAGCTGCCTTCATTCATGACGTAAATGCGATCGCTCATGCCCAGAAGTTCGGGCATTTCGGAACTGATCATGACAACGCCTTTGCCCTGCGCCGACAATTCGTTGATGATACCGTAGATTTCAAACTTGGCGCCCACGTCGATGCCGCGGGTCGGTTCATCAAGGATCAGAACCTCCGGCCCGGCAAAGAGCCATTTCGACAAAACAACCTTTTGCTGGTTCCCCCCCGACAGGTTCATCACCTTCTGGAACACGCTCGGGGTGCGGATATTCATCGCCTCGCGGTAGCGTTCTGCGACATTGGTTTCCTCGGCCTCGTTGATGACTCCCGAGGTCGAAACATCGCGAAGATTTGCCAACGTAATATTCCGCTGGATCGTCTCCTCTAGTATTAGCCCCAGTTCCTTTCGGTCCTCGGTCACATACGCCAAACCGCTCCGGATTGCCGCGGCTACTGTTGATGTGTCGATGTCCTTGCCTGCTAATTTGACCTGACCTGAAATATTCTGGCCGTAACTGCGCCCGAAAATGCTCATTGCCAGTTCGGTGCGCCCGGCGCCCATGAGCCCGGCAATGCCGACAACTTCGCCCGCGCGGACATGGAAGTTGATGTCCTTGATCACCTGTCTGGTCGCGTGTTCCTGATGAAAAACATTCCAGTCTGAGACTTCTAACAGCATGTCGCCGGCGCGACGGGTCCGTCCGGGATAGCGTTGCGACATATCGCGACCGACCATATCGCGCACGATCCGATCCTCGGTGATTTGTTCAGTCCGCGCATCCAGTGTCGAAACTGTCGCGCCATCGCGGATGACGGTGATCGTATCAGCAACCCTGCGAATTTCATTCAATTTGTGGCTGATGATGATTGACGTGACACCCTGTTTCTTCAACTCCAGCAACAAATCCAGCAGCGCCTGACTGTCGGCCTCGGACAATGCTGCTGTCGGCTCGTCCAGTATCAACAGGCGCACGTCCTTGGACAGCGCCTTGGCTATCTCGACCAGTTGCTGCTTGCCGACGCCAAGCCGGTCAACGGCAGTGGCAGGTCGTTCCTTCAGCCCGACTTTCTTCAACAACGCCTCGGTACGCTGATAGGTGTCAGGCCAGTTCATGATGCCGCCACGGGCACATTCATTTCCAATGAAAAGATTCTCGGCAATAGACAAAAGCGGCACCAGCGCGAGTTCCTGGTGGATAATAATGATCCCGAGATGTTCACTGTCTGCAATACCAGTAAAGCTGGCCAACTTCCCGTCATAGTTAATCTCACCGTCATAGGTGCCTTGCGGGTAAACGCCCGAAAGAACCTTCATCAGGGTGGATTTTCCGGCACCATTTTCACCGACAAGCGCGTGGATCTCTCCTTCGGTGACTTTGAGGTTTACATTATCCAGCGCTTTGACACCGGGAAAGTTCTTGGTGATAGAACGCATTTCCAGCAGTGTTTGCATCGACCCATCCCCCTATCTTTTAGCCCGCCCCGACTGCTTTCCGCGCAGCCGGAACAGGCAATTATCAGACCGTTGTTTAGAGATCGTCTGCGGAATGATAACCTGAGTCCATGACGATCTTCTGGTAGTTTGATCCGTCAACCGACACAGGCTCCAACAGGTAGGAAGGAACTACTTTGACACCATTGTCATAGGTTGACGTGTCGTTGATCTCAGGCTCGCCGCCTTGCAACAATGCATCAACCATACCAACAGTCACACGGGCCAGTTCACGGGTGTCCTTGAACACGGTCGAATACTGTTCGCCGGCTATGATCGACTTGATCGATTGCAGTTCGGCGTCCTGACCGGACACGATCGGCATCGCCAGGTCGCCAGAGCCATACCCAACACCCTTAAGCGAGCTCAGGATGCCAATGGACAAACCGTCATAAGGGCTTAGCACACCATGCACGACGGCATCGGTGTAATGTGCAGACAGCAAGTTATCCATGCGCGCCTGTGCAACAGCACCGTCCCACCGCAGTGTGCCGACAGTGTCCATGCCCATCTGGCTAGACACCACATTAAGAGTGCCATCATCGATCAGTGGCTGCAGCACCGACATCGCACCATCATAGAAGAAGTACGCATTGTTATCGTCGGGCGAACCGCCGAACAGTTCAACATTCCAAGGCGAAACGCCTGGAAACCTTTCTTCAAGACCGGCAACGACAGAACTGGCCTGCTGCACGCCGACCTTGAAGTTGTCGAAGGTGGCATAGTAGTCGACATTTCCGCTGTCGCGGATGAGGCGATCATAGGCGATGACCTTGATGTCCAAAGCTGCGGCATTCTCCAGCGCATTGGACAGCGTTGTCCCATCGATGGCCGCAATGACCAGAACATCAACTTCCTTAGTGATCATGTTCTCGATCTGGGCAAGTTGGTTGGGAATGTCGTCCTCTGCATATTGCAGATCGACAGCATAGCCCGCGGCTTCGAACTGCTCGACCATCGAATTGCCGTCAGAAATCCAACGAGCAGATGATTTGGTCGGCATCGCAATGCCAATTGTGCCTTTGTCCTGAGCATAAGCCGGCACAGCCATCAGGCCAGCACCAAGTGCAAGGGCCGCAAGCCCCGAAAATAGTTTGTTCATGTCTTCCTCCCAAAAACTGACGAATCCGGGATCAGACTAGTCAGGTCCCATTCAGGGACATCGTTGCCGGCCAGTTTGTGGCCGCCTAGCACAACGGTATCACCGTTCCAACATAACAATCAAATTACATAATTTGACTTCTTCATGCCTGTTTCGGTATGTTATTTCAGATGCAGGATCTCATCAAACGGCTGCAATGGCGCCACCTCAGGCTCATCCACGAAATTAGTGAATATGGCCAACTATCCGTCGCCGCGGATCGACTTTCCATAACGCAACCCGCCGCATCCAGGATGCTGGCCGAGATTGAAGCTATGGTTGGCCAGCGACTGTTCGAGCGTCATCCCAAAGGTATGGTGCCAACCTCGATCGCCGAGGTTCTGATCCGGCACGCCACAAGCTTACTGCGCGGGCTGGCGGCAACCGCAAGCGAAGTCGGAGCGTTCAGTTCAGGTAAGACCGGGACCGTTCGAGTCGGCTCTGTTACGGGTGCGGCAGTGGCTTATGTCGTTCCGGCAATTCAATCCCTGAAACAGGATGCAAAAGGCGCTGAAGTCTACGTGGATGTTGGCCCCAGCGACGCGCTGATGGAAAGGCTTATGAGTGGCGACTATGATTTCATACTTTCCCGTATTCCCCCCGATCTGGATGCACGCCAGTTTGAAATCTTGCAGGGCAGAGTCGAGATCGTAGAATTCTTAGTCAGGCCCAGTCATCCCTTGTTGAAAATTGATCAGCCATCGTTGGAGGATTTGG
>NZ_CALJXO010000311.1:0-7904 GCF_937988555.1 uncultured Boseongicola sp.
CTTGTCTCCACGTAGCGCCTCAAGCGCTACCGTGGCCTTAAACTTGTCTGAAAAGTTCCGTCGCTTCGTCATTCTCGTATCCATTCGTTCGTGTTGGATACACCTTAGCACGCTGTCCAAATTTGCCGGACCACTTCAGACTCTCTTTCAAAAAAGAGTTGGGGATCACCCTTTTACCTAGAGCAATGCCTGATCTCGGTCAGCCTTAGGTCAATATGGTTCCCACGCAGCCCCGAGGCCGTGCAGACGGAGTCGTCGTTGGTTCCCCCAGGATGGCTGCCACGTCCCAGCTCCGGGCAATTCCTTCATAGCCAGCCGCCGTATACTTGCGGGATAGGTTCCGAACCATTCCATACCGTTACCAAGGGCAACCCGTCTGTCGCACGTTTCGATCGCCGGGAGATCAAGGACGCCCCACACCCCTCTCACGCCGATTTCCTCTGGCAAGGCCTTCCGCGAAGCTCAACCGTCGTCCTGCCTGGCTCAAGACGGTTTTTTCTGACAGTGCCTACTCTAGGGTCGCAACGACAGCGAGGCAGTCTCCGACAGCAATGAGACCCGGGAAGTGACGTGCGGCAAGTATGCCGGAGGCGCGCGACACAACAGTAACGGGCGGGACACCGGTGCGGTCGATTGGCCAAATTCGTGCCAAAATATCTCCCTCGCTGACATTCTGGCCAAGATCAATAATGGGTTCGAGCAGACCTGCGGCCTCAGAGAGGTGGAAACAGCCGGGGCCAGTTGTGTCTATCGCTAGACTAGGAGCCTGCGAAGGCAGCCCGGACAGAATACCCGCATGTTTTAGGACATTCTCAGCGCCTTGCCGAGCGATCTGTGCGGAGCGCGCCGTTGCCGATCCGCCTCCGCCCAATTCGGTCGATACAAAAACCTTTCCTGCCGTTTCAGCGGCTGTGTCGTACATCCCCACAGCATCGATCTCATGCAAGATCATTGAATAGGGTGCGTTGAAGGATTGCATTGCGGCGATACAGGCAGCTTGCTGGTCCATGTCTTCAAGGACATGCGCGGCTGCGAAAGGAATAAAGTCCAAGGTCTTACCACCTGAGTGGAAATCCAAAACTATATCGGCCAGCGGCAGAAGTGTTTCCTCAAAATAGTTAGCAATTTTTTGGGTCGGCGACCCATCGGGCGCTCCAGGAAAACTGCGATTCAGGTTCATTCCATCCAAGGGCGAGGTGCGGCGCGCTGCATGAAAGGCGGGAGTGTTCATAAACGGCACAATAATTACACGTCCGGTAATGTCTGAAAGGTCGAGATCCAAGGCTAGCCCCTGAAGGGCGATCGGTCCCTCATATTCATCGCCGTGATTTGCTCCAGTTAGCAGAGCAGTCGGCCCAGTCCCGTTTTTAATGACCGTGATCGGGATCATGATCGATCCCCAGGCCGATGTATCGCGGCTGAAAGGCAGACGCAGGAAACCATGGTGCTTTCCATCAGTATCGAAGAGCACAGTTGAGGTGATTGGATTTGCAGGCAGATCAGTAAGGGACATCAGTTTTTCACAATCAGTTTGCGAGGCACATTGGCGAGGCATTCGGGTCCGGTCTCACCGATCACGATACTTTCAGTGATCTCGAACCCCATATTCTCCATCCAAAGGCCGGTCATGAAATGAAAGGTCATACCTGTTTTCAGTTCCGTGAGATCCCCAGGCCGCAGCGAGCAAGTCCTTTCACCCCAGTCCGGCGGATAGGACAACCCGATCGGGTATCCTGCACGATTGTCTTTGTCGATGCCGTATTTTTGCAAAATGCCAAAGAATGCGATCGCGATATCCTCGCAGGTATTGCCTGCCCGTGCAGCTTCCAAACCCGCATCCATTCCTTCAAGCACTGCCTTTTCCGCATCGAGGAACTGCTGCGTTGGCTTGCCTAAAAAGATCGTACGGCTCAGCGGGCAATGATACCTGCGAAAACAGCCGGCAATTTCGAAAAAGGTTCCTTCACCCAACTTCATTTGCTTGTCATCCCATGTCAGGTGCGGCGCAGCCGCATCTGTTCCCGAGGGCAAAAGCGGCACGATTGCGGGATAGTCGCCCCCAAATCCAAGCGCCTCATCATAGCGCAGACTGGCGTCATAGATCTCGGCCACCAGATCGCATTTGCGAATCCCGGGCTCGACCACCTCAACAATACGTGCATGCATCCGCTCAACGATCCGAGCGGCCTTGCGCATCCTGTCAAGCTCAGCAGTCGACTTCACCCCACGCTGCCAGTTCACAAGGCCTGTCGCATCGACAGGCCGGGATGGAAGTCCGGCTGAAAGCGCCTGAAATCCCTTTGCTGAGAACCAGTAATTATCCATCTCCACACCAATCCGCCCGGTGTGCCAGCCGCGTTCTGTTAGCTTTGCAGCCAAATATTCCAACGGATGGCGTTCGGTCGACTGCACAAAGAAATCTGGGTAGCCTATGATGTCAGGCTCTCCCATATAGACTGTACGAAGCGCCCCCTGAGCATCCTGTTCGCGCCCAAACCAAACCGGCTCACCGGTTGGGCCAATGATCGTTGCTTGATGCACATAAAAGGACCAACCGTCATATCCGGTAAGCCACGCCATGTTAGATGGGTCTGACGTTATCAACGTATCGATCTCGGCAAGCTCCATTGCCTTTCGGACCTTGGCTATACGCGTTTCGTATTCGGCGTCTGAGAAACGAAATGTGTCGATTGTAGCCATGATCATTCAACTTTCAAAATTTGTGCCAAGTTCAGCTTTTCCGGCTCGGTTCCGAGCAAGAGTTGCAATTGCAGTGTCCTGCACGCCTGTGCCGGTTAAATCAGCGATTGTGATCTGCTCCGCGGATATGCGTCCGGCAGCGGTCCCGCAAATGATCTCTCCAAGCTCTGCAAACGACGCGTCCGGAGATATCAGCCCGGCCGCGATTGCGTTACGCAATTCGCCGAGATTTCGCGTTTGGCTCAGACGATCCGGTACATAGAGATCTGCGCGTTTCAAACAGGCTGGCTCCAATTCGCCCTTATGGTTCTGATCCGATCCCATGGCCGTCACGTGTTGCCCGGGTCTGAGCCAGTCAGCCTTGAGAATTGGCGAGGACGCGGGCGTCGTTGTTATGATGACAGCCGCTTGGGCAACGGCCGTTTGTGGATCATCCACGGCCGCCACCTCGATCCCAAGATCTGTTGTAAGCTCTGCAGCAAGAGCCTTTGCCGCCTCTGAATTTCGTGCCCAGATCAAAGCTCGCTCAATGGGGCGCACGAGGCACAGAGCCTTAAGTTGAAGACGCGACTGCATGCCTGACCCAAAAATTGCAGCGCTTGAAGAGTCCTCCCGGGACAAAATACGCGCAGCAACGGCGCCTGCCGCGGCAGTGCGTACATCCGTGAGATATCCATTGTCGAGCAACAGGGCTTCGAGCTGGCCTGTGCGTGCTGAGAACAAGACCATCAGTCCAGACGTCGATGGAAGGCCGATCTTGGGGTTATCAAAAAATCCGGGGGAGATTTTCACCGCAAAACTATCCAGACCTGGGACATAGGCCGTCTTGACGTCGACCTCACCATTAAAATCTTTGATCGCCATGGACAGGATGGGTGGCATAGCGACGTTCCCACCGGCAAGCGCACGGAAACCGTCTTCTATGCATTGGATCGTGTCGAGATCCAGTGGCACCGCTTTGCGAAGTTCGGCCTCAGTCAGAATGCGGATTTTTGGCATTATGAGCTCTCTTGAGAAACGTCGACATCTTCCCCTGAGATAACCCTGTGGTGCAATGACATGTCGATATTCCCGCCGCTGAGTATAAGCATAGTAGGCCCAGACAAAGTGATTTTACCCGCCAAAAGCGCCCCTACCCCCACCGCACCGGAGCCTTCGACAATCTGTCGTTCTTCCCAGTAGCAATGGCGAATGCCGTTTGCGATTTCTGCCTCGGTGAGCAAAACCAGGTCGTCTACGAGTTCGCGCACCATCGGAAAGGTAAAGCAATTGTCGAGCCCTATCCCTCCACCCAGACTGTCGGCCAATGTGGCGAGTTCCGTGACCTCAACCGGGTGACCGGCCGCAAGGCTTGCGTGCATGGCCGCCCCCCGCTCCATTGAGATCCCGACGATGCGGACATGTGGCAGGCGGGCCTTCAGCGCGGCGGCCACTCCCGATATCAGCCCGCCGCCGGAGACCTGCACCAAAACGGTCTCAACCTCGGGCATCTCCTCGGAAATCTCGAGCCCGAGCGTTCCCTGACCAGCGATGATATGGCGGTGATCAAAGGGGGGAATCATTGTCATGCCCTCTGCGACGAGTGCATCAACAGCGGCTTGTGCTTCGTCCTGACTACGGCCCCGGATCAGCACCTCAGCACCCTCCCCCCGGATCGCCTCGATCTTATTTTGGGGCACTAACTCTGACATCGCGATAACACAGCGGACGCCCGCGTTTGCGCAGGCGCGCGCCAAACCTCGTCCATGGTTACCTGTGGAGACGCCCACAACACCAGCAGCGCGCTCTGTCTCTGTCAGATGGGCCACAGCGTTCGACGCGCCGCGAAACTTAAAGCTGCCACTCAACTGGCTATGCTCCAGTTTCAGGTTAACCGGAACACCCATGCTCTTCGACAACGAGACTGAAGGTTCAACAGGCGTGTGTCGTATCATGCCAGAAATAGTGCGCCGTGCTTCAATGATCTCGTCCAACGTGACGCTGTTTTCGCTGCGTTCAGTCGGGAGCGCGAACTTAGTCATACACCGCCTCCAGAGGCATCCGATCGAAGATTTTACCTAGTCCTTCATTAGGGGCCAATCGTGCGTGGTTCAACATCTGCCAAAGGCCCGCCTGATTTGATGAGATGACAGGCTTCCCAAGGCGATCCTCGAGAGCTTCAATAACACCTAGCGCCGGAAGCGCCGTGCACGATAGGAACACGCCTTCAGACTGAGGACGGTCGGCAGCTATCGCGGCGTCGATGATAGTTTGCGATGAGACTCTTGCCATGTTTCGATCATCCTCAAGGCCAAGGCACTGTGCCGACACGACCTCCAGCCCCTTTCGCTGAAAGTAAGCAACCATTGGCTGGGTCGTTTTGGACAAATATGGCGTGACCAAAGTGATCCGCTGCACGCCAAGCGAACGGAACGCCGTCAGCGCGGCATCGGTCGGTGTGACGACAGGGACGTCGGGTTTGCCCGCCTGAATGGCATGTCTGATCGCGTCGTCACCAATCATGACCGAGGCGGCTGTGCAGGCGTAGTATATCGCCGCCATAGGTTCTCCGGGCAGCAACAAACGCGCCGCTTCGGTCAAGAGCGGCGCCATTCGTAACAGGTTTTCCGCGGTGGTTGGGTTCTCAAACGCGACCCTTGTCACGTGCAAAGCCGCACGATCGTGTGGAATGAGCCGTGCGGCGTCTCGTTCTGTCGTCAGGTCCGTAGCAAGCGCGATCAGTCCAAGGCGGGTTACGGCCTCTGCGGGCTCCAGTTGAACAGGGATGGAAGACAGCAATACCTCTGCGCGTTCTCCCATTTCACTACACAATCATCACTGGGCAGGCCGACGTCCCTGTCACCTTATGAGACACGCTTCCGAGCAGATAGCTTTCGACGGACCCCATACCGCGGCCGCCCATGACAATCAGGTCCACATTGTTTTCCTTAGCGAATGAAACAATGCCGCGCGCCACGGGTCCGTTTTTCACAACGGCACGGAGCCCTATCGCTCCTAGTTCCACTGCCCGGCTCTTGGCCTCTTCTGCAACTTCTTTGGCGTAGGCACGCATTGAATCGTCCATCGGCTCGGGCGTGTCGCGACGCACCATTGAAAAAGATGCCTCAAGCAAGGAGTGGTGGCGATAGACTGTCAGGATCGAAATCCTAGCCTTAACAAGCGATGCAAGTTCCACGGCTTTTTCAAGCGCGGCGATCGCGTTTCGTGAACCATCGATTGGTACGAGTATGTGTTTGAACATAGCTGCCCCGCTATTTCGCAAATGCCAGATCACGCAGAAACAAAGCGATCTGAGGGAAGTAAATCAAAGCGACCGAGACGCTCAGAAGGATGACGATAAATGGCGGCGTCCCTCTGATGACTTCGATATAGGGGCGTTTAAAGACAGCTATTGCCGTAAATATATCGCACCCGAATGGTGGTGTTGCTGACCCAATCGCCACCTGAAGTGTGATCACCGTTCCAACCAGAACAGGATCGAGACCAACGTCTTTGACCACTGGGGCAAAGATCGGGACAAGTACAAGGATGACAACAATAGGGTCGACGAACATGCACCCGATAAAAAACGCGATCGAAATCACGAAGAGAACCCCATACTGACCCATCTCATCGATGCCGATAGAACCAAGGATTACCTGTGGAATTTGTGCGAAAGAGATAACCCAGGAAAAGGCCGCGCCGGCCGCAACAAGGATGAATACAACCGCGGTGATCAGACCGGTGGATTTGGCGGTGCTATAGACATCGGCTAGGTTCATCGAGCGAAAGATCACGACTTCGAGCATCAATGCGTAAAAAACACAGGCCGCAGCAGCCTCAGTCGGAGAGAAAATCCCGCCATAGATGCCTCCAATGATAATCACTGGAAAGCCTAGTGGCCAAATTGCGCGCCTGACCGCCCCGAAGCGCGCGCCCCAAGTTGCCTTGTCCTCAGTCGGCACATCGTGGCGGATCGCATAAATCACTGAGTAGATCGAAAAAAGGACAAGGATCAAAAGTCCCGGGCCGATACCCGCGATGAAGAGTTCGGAAATTGACGTGTTTGAGACAACTCCATAGATTATCATACCGATGGACGGTGGAATCAGGAATGCAATGTCAGACGAGTTTACTATCAGGGCCAGAACAAAGCTGTCCTTGTACCCCGCCTTCAGCATACGCGGTCGCAGCGGGCCGCCAACAGCCACCACTGTCGCTTGCGTCGAGCCGGACACTGCCCCGAACATCGTACAAGCTGCCGCCGTGGATACTGCCAGACCGCCTTTGATATGGCCCATGAATTTCATCACCATATCGATCAGCCGGTCAGCTGATTGGCCCCGGGTCATGATGTCCGCAGCAAAGATGAACATCGGGACCGCAATGAGCGACGCAGGTCGGATGCCCGCCATGAACTGCTGAATCATAGTTTCCATCTGTGAAAAGCCGTTCAACATCATGTAAAAGCCAACAGATGCCCCGGCGATCAGCGGGACCATCATGGGAAAACCGAGCAAGAGAAGCACGATCATGATGGAAAAGATCGTTAGTGCCATGAGCCGTTCCCCTCAAATCTCGATTTCATCGTTGTCGTAGCCTTCAAGCACATTGGTCGAGAGATAGATGTCTTTCTCAACAATATTTTTGATAGCCGTCAGAAGGTACTGCATCCCCGTCATGAAAAATCCGACAGGCACCCAAACAAGCGTCCACCATACGGGGATCTGAAGGGACGGCAGCACCCGTCCTCGGCTGGCCTGAGTTCCAATATAATTGATGGCATAATAGCAAAGGCCGAACATGATGGTGGCTGTGACAAGCGATATGACAATCATCATGAATTTGCGGATCCGCGACGGCATCGCATCATAAATAGCTGACATGCGGATATGCCGACCTTGACGTGCAGCATAGCTGATGCCGGCAAAGGTAATCATGATAATCAGAATGCGGTTCAGTTCTTCAGAAAAGAACAAACTGCTTTGAAACACGAACCGGCCGATGACATTACTGATGGTGTTGGTGGCCATAAGGATAACACCCGCAGCAAGCATAACTGATTCAATTCTCGAAATTGCGCTATCCAGTGTGCCCAGAAATCCGGGCAGACTGGAGGCATGTTCGTTAGAATGCGGTTTGTCTGTCACGTCCGGCTCCTAACAGCGAGTTGGTCAAGGGCCCCGGCCGGCTCTCGCGAGCCGGGGCTATTCCTCGAGGAGGGA
>NZ_CALJXO010000312.1:0-37251 GCF_937988555.1 uncultured Boseongicola sp.
TCGATCAGCGATGCGATCAGAACAACGATCACAGTAAACGGAATATCCGAGATCAGATCCCCAAACCGCCCACCAATCGCCACCAGACCGAAAAATGCGATGATGGTCGTGACCGTCGCCGAAAACACTGGCGTAAACATCCGGTTAGCCGCCCGTTCGGCGGCAGTCGTCGGATCCTCGCCCAGTCGCCGCGCGCGATAGTCGGCATGCTCGCCCACCACAATCGCGTCATCAACCACGATGCCAAGCGTAATGATCAGCGCAAACAGCGAGATCATATTCAGCGTCAACCCTGCCATATACATCATCGAGATTGCGGTGATCATTGCGACCGGGATGCCCGCCGCAACCCAAAATGCGGTGCGCGCATTCAAAAACAGGTACAAAAGCAAAACAACAAGCCCAAGCCCCATCAATCCGTTTTCAAGCAGGATGTTAAGACGCGCCGAAATCGTCTCGGACAGTGTGCGGATCAAATCAATCCGCACACCCTCTGGCAGGGACAACGTCATATCTTCTGCAACGCCTTCGACCTGTCGCTGCATCCGGATCGCATCGCCCTGGCTGGAGCGATCCACGCGGATCGAAATCGCCGGATTTTCACCAACGAAGTACGCGCGATCGCGGTCAACACCCTCCACCCGAACCCGCGCAACATCTCCGACGGTCACCTGCGTGCCATCATTGCCCGAGCGAATAACAATCCCTGAAATCTGATCCGCCGAGCGCTTTGCGACACCCGTGCGCACCCGTGCCGCACCACTGACGTCACCGGCCGGATCAGTTTCGACCTCGCCCGCAATGGCGCTCGCTATATCGCGCATCGAAACATCAAACCGGATCAGATCAAGCGACGTGACCTCGATAATCGTCTCCGGAGCCGCCAACCCACGGATCGTCGTGCGCGTGACCCCCTCTGCGAAAAGACGGGTCACAAATTCGTCCGCAAAGTTCGCCAGTTGATCGACGCCGACAGGTCCGGTGATAATCACATCCGTCACCCGGTCTGACCACCGGCTGCGCCTGATCTCGGGGTCCTCGGCATCGTCCGGAAGGTTCGAGACCCCGTCCAACGCCGTATTCACATCATCTTCCGCCCGGTCCATATCCCAGTTCGGCTCGAACTCCATCGTGATCCGGGCCGATCCTTCGGACGACCGGGACGATGTTTCGATCACACCCTCTACGGCCTGAAACGTCGGCTCAAGTATCTGCACAATGCCCGCGTCGACATCCTCGGCACCGGCCCCGTCCCAGGCCACCTGAATGGTGATGTCGTCGGTGATGATGTCTGGGAAAAACTGCGCGCGCATCTTCGGAATTGAGTAAAGACCGGCCATCAGCAGCAACACCAAAAGCAGGTTGGCAGCCGTCTTGTGGCGCGTGAAATACGATAAAACGCCGCTTGTCGCTTTGCTCAGGTCTCTTGTCATTTCGACCGTTCTCTCTGCTACGCCAAACCGGCCACTAGCCGCCCATCCGAGATTCTATACGCTCAACAACACGCAGCGGAACCGCGTCTTGCCGAAGCTGCGCGAGAACCCGTGCCTTCGCCTCATCCGGCATGAACGTGTTGCCTTCGACATAGGCGACCAAGCGCGCGCGGCGATCAGGATCAAGCATAAGCATCTCGGGTCCTTCGGGGGCCTCGGCACCATCGGGACGGATCGGACGAATACGAATACCCGCACCCAGCAATGGGGTCCGCTCCGAAACAATCTCGCGACCCGCCAACCCGGGGGCTCGCACGATCACATCGTCTCGCTCACGGCGCAAAACATCGACGGAGGCCGTCTCAAGACGATCTTCATCGCCCAAAACCAGAACGAAACCACTCGCATCAACGGCTGTCGCCGGAAGCCGCACGACGCGTTCAAGGGGCGGCTCGTCAATACGCACGGACACGAAATCGCCGGGCCAGAAACCGGGCGCGGCTTCAAGCCGCGCGAACAGCAGGCGTCCGGTCTGGCCAGCTCCCACTGCACCACTTTCACGACTGATCACCCCTTTTGCCTCAAGATCGACCCCAAGAATATCAATCGCTGCGGTCATATCGGCACCGACAAGTCGTCCATTTTCCGTCAAAAGACGCGCGTACTGTGGCGTCGAAACACGAAACGAGACCTCAAGCGCTGCCGGGTCAATCAACTCGCCAATCCGCTCATTCGTCGAAACCAACCCGCCAACAACGGCCGTTACATCGTTCATCACGCCCGAAAACTCGGCATAAATCTCGGTATCGGCCAAGGCGCGTTCAGCGCGTGCCAAAGAAATCCGGCGCCGCTCCAGGCCGGTCACCGCCTGATCAAACCGGCTCTCGGCGCTCGCCTTGGCCTGCCGGCGTGACAAGACGGCCTGATCTGCCGTTGAGACGGCCAATTCAGCCGTCTCAACGGCCGCAACCGATCCCACGCCGCGATCCAAAAGGTCGCGCTGCCGGTCCAAAGACTGTGACCGCAGCCGTGCCTGCACTTCTGCCGCAGCAATATCTTCTCCGGCCAAAGCAACAGCGCGCTCCGCATCCCGCAAATCGGCCTCTGCTTCAGAGAGATCAGCTTGGGCCGTTTCCAAAGCAGATTGCGCCTCGGCGGGGTCGACACGCGCCAGCAAATCGCCCTTTTGCACCTGCCCGCCGTTTTCAAACGTCTCGGACAACCAAATGACCGCACCGCTTGTTGCGGCACGCAGTTCAAGCGTGCGCCGTGCCCGCACTTCGCCAAACGTCGACAAAACCGGACGGAGGGTCTCGGGCGCAATTATCATTACCCTGGCCGCGAAGATGCGTTCGCGCGCAGGTCTCTGACCCGGCTCTTCCGCCCATCGTGTCTGCAACGCACCATAAACCGAGCTACCCGCCCAAGCGATAAGCCCGGCAGTGACGGCCATAAGAAAAACACCCACCAACGATCGGCGTAGAAACTTCATGCTCTGTCCTCATACAGGTCAGCAACGTCTCAATATGAGGCCATTGCCGAAATTTGGCAAAGACCCAATACTTAAACGTTATACGGCGCTATTTCCGCCGCAGATGCTCTTCAAGGCGCGGCATAATCTCCACGAAGTTGCAGGGCTGATGGCGGAAATCGAGTTGATAGGCTAAAATTTCATCCCAGGCGTCCCTGCATGCCCCCGGAGACCCCGGCAAAGCAAACAGATACGTACCTTCAGCAACGCCTCCGCAAGCCCTTGATTGCACGGCACTTGTTCCAATTTTCGCCATTGATACATGCGTGAAAACTGTGGCAAACGCGTCGATCTCCTTCTCATATACATCGCGGTGCGCTTCCACAGTCACATCGCGCCCCGTCAGACCCGTGCCCCCCGTCGTCACGATCACATCGATGGTCTCGTCCCCACACCACATCCGAAGCTTGGCCGCGATGAGATCGCGATCGTCCGTCACAATGTCGCGAGTCGACAATATATGCCCTGCCCCTTCGATGCGCTCGACCAAAAGGTCGCCAGACCGGTCCTCTTGCGGGGTGCGGGTGTCGCTGACCGTCAGAACGGCGATCCGCACCGCAATAAAGTCGCGGGTATCGTCAATACGGCTCATGATTTCTCCCGAAGTCGCGCCTGCAGACTCAGTAAATCAGCCCAGGCATCTCGCTTGGCACTCGGGCTGCGCAGCAAATAAGCCGGGTGAAACATAGGAAGAACAGGTTTGCCGACAGCTTCACTCCACGCCCCACGCAGCCGCGTAATTCCTTTGCGACCCAATAGGGCCTCGCAAGCATGATTGCCCATGGCGACGATGATATCCGGGTCAACAAGTGCGATATGTCGATGCAGAAACGGCATCATCATTGCCATCTCGGCGGGTTCCGGATCACGGTTCTGCGGTGGCCGCCATGGCAGCACATTGGTGATGTAAAGCGCCGCGCCTGCATCCGGCGCATCCCGCGACAGACCGATCTGGCGGAACATTAGATCAAGTAGCTGCCCGGCTCGGCCTACAAATGGTTTGCCCTGCATATCCTCGTCGCGACCCGGCGCCTCGCCGATGATCATCACCCGTGCTTGCGCCTGCCCATCTGCAAAAACAAGCTGACGCGCGCCCTGCTTCAATTCGCAGTGCTCAAACGCCGCCACCGCCGCCTCAAGCCCGGCAAGATCGCTCGCCGAGTCAGCGGCAGCTTGCGCCGCGGCAACTGCATCGATCTGCTGCGAAATCGGTGTGTCCGGCCCTGCCGCAGCCTTCGCTTTCGCAACAGGTGTTTCCAAAGCATAGCGATCAATCGCTTCTTCCGCGATTGCCTCGTCGGCGCCCATGGCGATCTGCCATTCCAGCGCGGCTTTCATCTCCCAGAATCCCATGCAGCGACGCTATGCCCAAGGCCGCGAAAGGTAAACTCTGCCAAACCGACTTTTCTCAGACCAAAAGACGTCCTATACACCGCAAAATCGAAGGAAGCCGCCCATGTCGTTTCGCGCCCGCCACCTTCTGGGGATCGAAGACCTCGCCCCTGACGAAATCACAACGCTGCTCGACCTTGCCGAGACCTATGTCGATCTCAATCGCAGCGCCGACAAGCATGACAGCGCCCTTCAGGGCCTCACCCAGATCAATATGTTCTTTGAGAACTCGACGCGTACCCAGGCCAGCTTCGAGCTTGCCGGAAAACGCCTCGGCGCAGACGTAATGAACATGCATATGCAGGCTTCCTCGGTCAAAAAGGGCGAAACCCTGATCGACACCGCGCTCACTCTCAACGCTATGCACCCCGATCTCCTCGTGGTGCGCCATCCCGATAGCGGCGCCGTCAATCTTCTGGCGCAAAAAGTAAACTGTGCCGTCCTGAACGCCGGAGATGGCCGCCACGAGCACCCTACCCAAGCCCTTCTCGACGCGCTCACAATTCGCCGCGCTAAGGGCCGCCTGCACCGCCTCACCGTCGCCATCTGCGGTGACATCGCCCATAGCCGCGTTGCCCGTTCCAACATCTGGCTCCTGGGCAAAATGGAAAGCCGCGTGCGCCTTGTTGGACCTCCAACCCTCATGCCCGCTGGCGCTGCCGAATGGGGCGTCGAGGTTTACGATGACATGCGCGCAGGCCTGAAAGACGCCGATGTCGTCATAATGCTTCGTCTCCAGAAAGAACGGATGGATGGCGCGTTCATCCCGTCCGAACGCGAATACTTCCACCGCTTCGGCCTCGATGCTGCAAAACTTGCATTCGCCAAAGACGACGCCATTGTTATGCACCCCGGTCCGATGAACCGTGGAGTCGAGATTGACGGCACGATTGCTGACGACATCAACCGCTCGGTTATTCAGGATCAGGTCGAAATGGGCGTTGCCGTGCGCATGGCCGCGATGAAACTTCTCGCTGACAATCTGAAGACCGCCCGCGCCGCGCCGAAGGGGGTCAGTGCGTAGAATGCAGGATGCTTGGGAAGACTGGTTTCAAAAAGACGAGCGCTTGCTCTGGCAAGGCGCGCCTGCGTCCGGCCAATGGAACTGGATTCGCAACGCCTTCATGACCGCCTTTGGGATCCCTTTCCTTGGCGCGGGGCTTTTTGTTTCCGGCATGGGACTTGGACATCTGTTCAGTCTTGGCGGGATTTGGGACTTTGGCCTTGGCATTATTCTCACCGCATTCGGCATACCCTTTCTCGCGGTCGGTGGAGGCCTCGTTTTCGGCACATGGCTCCACGACTACATGACGCCGACCCACACGCGCTTTGCGCTTACCAATCGCGCGGGCTATATCGCCACGCGCTACTGGAAACGGAATATGGACGTGGTTCCCATCACATCCGACACGCAGGTTGAAATACAGGAAAGCCGCAAAGGCCTCGCCTCAATTTACTTCGGGTTTGACCAATACACCGACAGCGATGGTGACCGCCAAACACGTCAGAAAGGCTTTGAAGGCATCATTGATGGCACGGCCGTTTACCGCCTGATCCGTGCTATCAAGGCGGGCGAGGAGGTTACCCCTATATGACCAATTTCGATCCCAACCACGTTGCCGCCACTGAGTTTGGCAAAGTTCGGCTGTTTTCCACCGAGCTTGACCCCGAAGACGCGTCCAACATCACCGCGCAGAACGTCCATCGCCTTCTGGGCACCAACATCGACCTCGACCCCGACAAAGTTGAAGTCATTTCATCAAGCGCCGTCGAAAGTATCGGCCTGCGCCAGTACCTGATGTCGGGCTATGGCATTGCAAAAGCCGACCTTGCAGGCAAAGGCGCCGCCCTCGATGCGCTCAAGGGACTGATCGTCCTGATCCCGACCTCCGCATTCAAAGGCCTCGAGCAATCCCTCAACGCGAGCCCTGCGCTGCGTTTCATCGGTGTCTTCACCGAGGAGGCCGCCGCCCCGGCAACACCAATGACCTCCCGCAAGAGCGCCGAAGGGGATTTGCCGCCCGGAAAGGGCCACGCGCGTCCTATTCCGTTGGCAGGTCGATCCTGGATCGGCGCACTCGGCGCTCTTATTATCGCTGCCGCTCTCGTTTTGTACTTCGTCCTCTGACCCAAAGGCTCCGGATGTCCGCAATTCTCTTTAAGAACGCTCGCCTGATCGACGCGCAGGCCGGAACCGACACTATCGGAACGCTCGCCATACGCGACGGCAAGATTGCCGGACCGACAGGCATGGACGACGCGCAGATTATTGACTGCAACGGCAAATGCCTTGCCCCCGGCATTGTCGACATCGGCGTGAAGGTTTCGGAACCCGGTGAACGCCACAAGGAAAGCTTCCGTTCCGCAGGCCTCGCGGCCGCCGCCGGAGGTGTCACCACCATGGTCACCCGCCCCGATACAACACCCGCCATAGACACGCCCGAGACCCTCGAATTCGTCCGCCGCCGCGCCAACGAGGCCTCGCCCGTCCGCGTTCTTCCCATGGCCGCCCTGACCCGCGGTCGTCAGGGCCGTGAAATGGCCGAGATCGGCTTTCTCATGGACGCAGGCGCCGTCGCTTTCACCGATTGCGACAGCGTTGTCACCGACACTAAGGTCCTGACACGCTGCATGACCTACGCGACTTCGCTTGGCGCCCTCATCATTGGCCACCCGCAAGAACCGATTCTCTCTGCCGGCGCTGCCGCCACCAGCGGCAAATTCGCCTCCCTCAAAGGCCTGCCTGCCGTGTCGCCAATGGCCGAACGCATGGGCCTGGACCGCGATATCGCCATCGTTGAGATGACCAAGGCGCGCTATCACGCCGACCAGATTACAACCGCCCGCGCGCTTCGCCGCCTGTCGCGTGCCCGCAATTCAGGCCTCAACATCACCGCTGGTGTCTCGATCCATCACCTGACGCTCAACGAACTTGACGTCGGCGACTTCCGCACCTTCTTCAAAGTCAAACCGCCACTCAGGTCTGAAGACGACCGTCTTGCCGCTGTCGAGGCCGTCGGTACCGGCCTGATCGACGTGATCTCGTCCATGCACACACCACAGGACGAAGAAAGCAAGCGCCTGCCGTTCGCCGAAGCTGCCTCCGGCGCCGTCGGCCTCGAAACGCTTCTGCCTGCCGCCATGCGTCTGTTTCACAACGGCCACATCGACCTGCCCACGCTTTGGCGCGCTCTGTCGCTCGCCCCCTCGCAGCGTCTGGGCCTCGATACCGGACGCCTTTCGGCCGGAGCGCCCGCCGATCTCGTTCTCTTCGACCCCGACGCGCCTTTCGTCATGGATCGTTCCAAACTGCGCTCGAAATCGAAGAACACCCCGTTTGACGAAGCCCGCATGGAAGGCCGCGTGCTTGGCACATGGGTTGCCGGCATCTCTGTATTTCCTGAACCATAGCCGCACGAAAAGCTAAGTTGCGCCTAGCCCCCTTCGCCAGATAATGTCCGAGAAAGCCAAAGCGCGCAGGAGACACAAAGCCCCATGCCACTCATCGAGACATCCGGCTTGATCCTGCTCCTCGTCGCCGCGCTCTCTTACGTCCTCGGGACCGTGCCATTCGGCATCGTTGTCTCCCGCATTTTCGGCCTCGCCGACCCCCGCAGCATCGGCTCAGGTAATATTGGTGCCACAAACGTCCTGCGCTCAGGGTCCAAAGTCGCAGCCGCCCTCACCGTCCTCCTCGACGGCGCAAAAGGCGGCATCGCAGTCCTGATCGCCCGCGCCGCAATCGGAGAAGACGCCGCGCAAGTCGCGGCCCTCGCCGCTTTCCTTGGCCACCTTTATCCCATCTGGCTTGGCTTCAAAGGCGGCAAGGGCGTCGCCACCTTCCTTGGAACGGTACTTGCCCTGTCTGCGATCATCGGAGCGGCCGCCTGCCTGATCTGGCTCGTCACTTTCGCAATCTTCCGCATTTCATCCTTGGGAGGCATCATGGCCCCTGCCTTGACGCCCATCGCCGCGCTTGCCCTAGGACACACTGACAAAGCCGCCGTCCTGGCCGTCATGGCCGTCTTCGTCTGGTGGCGTCACCGCGAAAACATCGCCCGCATCCTGAATGGGACCGAACCCAAAGTCGGGCGGAAAAGAGCCCAATCAGACGCCCCGGAGTGACCAAATGACCTTTAAACAAGCCGTCATCACCTGCCTCAAAGAAAAATACTTCTCCATAGATGGCCGTGCATCACGTTCGCAATATTGGTACTTCTGGCTCTTGTACGTTCTGGTCACCATCGCCCTGGCTCCGGTCGATGCGTTGCTGTTCAGCGTGGGTGGCTTTGGCCCGCTGTCCGCACTCTTCAACCTTGCGATGTTTATCCCCTTCATCACCGTCGCCGTGCGCCGCCTGCACGATCGCGACCTTTCCGGCTGGTGGATGCTCTTGATGCTTGTCCCGGTGATCGGGTCGATCGCACTCCTGATCCTCTATGTTATGCCCGGAACAGACGGCCCCAACCAATTCGGTCCCGACCCCCTCGACAACGGCGGTATTGCCGCATGGTCCGGCGACGACGAAAGCCTCTCGCCCACCTCCATTCCAAGGGTCGACCGCGAGTGACACCCGGATTTATCGAAACCTTCGACGCCCTTCCAACGGGTGGCTACGGCGGCACCTATCAGGGCCGCCGCTACCGCATCACGAAAACGCAAATGGCGGCTGGCCGCAGCCAGAAATTTGAGGCCGAGGAACTGGGCGGCAACGACTACATCAGCTTCAACCTCTTCCGCCTTGCGACCGGTCAGGCTCTTTTGAAGCCCTGCGAAATGACCGAAGCCAAAGTGACCGACTTCGTTTTGGGGGTCGTGATCGACTAAACTGAACCCAAACCGCCTTACTCTTCCGCCTATTCTGTTATTTCAGTTTAAACAGAAATGACTGGCAGCGGATAAACCGTGCACCTCACACCCGCCATGCAGGACTTCATTCTCCACTGGGCAGAGATGGGCGCGACGTGGGGCACAAACCGGTCCGTCGCGCAAATCCAAGCGCTTTTGCAGCGAAGCCCCACGCCACCTCCCGCAGACGAGATCGCCGAGACGCTTAACATGGCGCGCTCCAATGTTTTCACGGGCATCAAGGAACTGCAAAGCTGGAAACTGGTCACCATCGAACGCCGGCTTGGCGCGCGCTGCGAGCGCGAATACGCGCCCACTGTGGTCGCCCTTCAGCGCGTCGCGGACGAGGCCGAACCCGACCAAACACCCACCGATGTCAAAGACCGCATCGCCGTCACGCTCAAAACGATGGGGCTTTTTGACAAGGCGTAGCAAGACATCTCCCGCGTGGCGCAACACGGCGCAATCAAGCTTGGCGCTGGCATCGCCCGTTTCATTCCAAAAGTCGGTTAGCGCCGCTTTTTTTGAGTGGCTATTTCAGCGATGTCAGAAATGATCAGAATGTCCGAAGAGCGTGACAGATTTCACCCCATCAATCGCAGGGCTTTCATAACCACGCTGCTCGTCGCTGCGTTCAATGTTGCTTTGCCATGCTTTGTTTTTCGGCTCATCGGGGCGTCATTCGACATCACCCCTGGAAACGTCTTATTCTTGTTCGGCATGGCCGTCGTCGGCGCTGTCCTCGGTGCCCCGACCTGTCTGACTTTCCGAGCGCTTGCCTTTCGCTGGGCGCTGCGACGCGGCCAGAATGATACCCCACCCCAACAGTCCCACTCACGGGTCTGGGAGCACAGGCCGCTTCAATGCCCGTTGCCGTTCTCTTGATTGACTGGATCGAACCGCGCAGAACCCGTGCCCGATCGTCCCAATAGCGCTTTGGTTTTGCCTCAGAGGCACAACGTCATAAATCCGTTAACGTCCCGGAACCCTTTGGTAACGCAGCACCATATCTCATAGTTCCGGCGCCCCTCGCTACATCGCGCACCGACGTTACACCGACGCGATACCGACATCGATAATCCCAACGCTTTAAGGCGTTGGCGACTTCCTGCATTGCGTGTGGCGCATCTGATGCGACCGTTGCTTAGCGATTCAGCCAAACGCCTGAAAAATCAGTAGGAATATTCCTCGAAGACCCGCGTCACGTCACCGTTCCAATCCGTCTTATACCGCCGGATCAACTCGTCCGCAGGCAATTCTCCGCTTTCAAGACTGTCGTTCAAAGCGTTGAGGAAGTGCGTCTCATCCGGCAGCAATCCACCGGCTCCCGGCATCGCGCGCGCCTTCAAACCTTGCTGCGCAATATCAACAACTTGCCGTGCAAGATCGTGCATCTTCAACCCGTTCACTTCGGCCTCAAGCCCGCCAACAGACGCCTGCACGCGCCAAGCCTCCCGCGCCTCTGCATCCCAGTCCTTCACCAAGTCCCAAGCCGCGTCCAAAGCCCCTTGATCATAGCACAGCCCGACCCACAAAGCCGGCAAAGCACACAGCCGCCGCCAAGGTCCGCCGTCCGCGCCCCGCATCTCAATAAACTGCTTTAAGCGCGCTTCAGGAAAGATGGTTGTAAGATGATCCGCCCAATCAGATAGCCTCGGCAATTCACCCGGCAGCGCGGGCAGTTCGCCCTTCATGAAGTCCCGGAATGACATGCCCAGCGCGTCCACATAAACACCGTCGCGGTAGACAAAATACATAGGTACATCAAGCGCATACTCCACATAGCGCTCGAACCCGAAACCATCCTCAAAAACAAAAGGCAGCGTGCCCGTACGGTCCGCATCAAGGTCGCGCCAGATGCGGCTACGCCATGACTTATGGCCATTCAACTCACCCTCAAAGAACGGCGAATTCGCAAACAAAGCCGTTGCGACCGGCTGCAATGCCAGGGCGACACGAAGCTTCGTCACCATGTCGGCTTCCGAGCCGAAATCGAGATTCACCTGCACTGTGCAAGTCCGCCTCATCATCGACGTCCCCATGGTGCCAACCTTTTGCATATAGCTGTCCATCAGCTTGTAGCGGCCCTTTGGCATAAGGGGCATCTCTTCGTGCGACCAGTGCGGCGCAGCACCTAAACCAATGAAGCGAACACCGATTTCCCGCGCTATGGTCCGCACTTCGTCCAGATGGACGTTCACCTCATCGCAGGTCTGGTGGATCGTCTCGAGCGGCGCTCCGGAAAGCTCCAGCGCACCCCCGGGCTCGAGCGAGACATTCGCGCCGTTCTTTTCAAGTCCAATAATCTTACCGCCTTCAAGTACCGGCGCCCAACCATAGCGATCCCGCAAGCCCTCAAGCATGGCGCGGATTGACCGCTCACCTTCATACGGAAGTGGCTTCAAAGTATCGCGGCAGTAGCCGAACTTCTCGTGCTCGGTTCCGATCCGCCAGTCCTCTTTGGGCTTACAGCCCGCAGCAAGGTATTCAGCAAGTTGCTCGTGCCGCTCGATTGGCCCGCCGCCGGATTGTGGAATGGACATATGCGATCCCCTTGATGCTCGTTGTCAGAGTGCGTGAGTTGCCCGAAAGGCGCGTGAAGTCAACTCAAGCGCCTCAGTGGTTTTTCCCACACAGTTGTGCGTGTAAGCGGACGAACCCGCGCCGCATCGACCAATCGAGACGTGCTTAAGCCGGGCAATGCGGAAAATGAGTCAAAGAGCGCCTCGGTCCCTTCCGCGTCAACGGGGATCGTCAGCGTCTTACCCTGAGCGTCGGCGAGTTCCCACGAATGCGGCGGCACAGTCGCAATCCGCACAAGATCTTCCAGAGCAACCGCTCCCCCAATCCGGGGGCCAAAATATGAGATCTGGCGCTCGTCCACTTCAACAACCCCAGCGCCGCCGCCCTGCGTGCGAAAACGCGCGCGCTGTATCCCGATATACATCAGGATTGAGCCAAGGCTCATCATCAGGACACCAAAAATCAGATGCGCCCGTGTTGGCCCAAGAACCGTTGCCAAACCGACACCATCAAATGCGATCCCAACAATAGCTTCCCGCCAACGCATTAGGGTTTGGCGTGCTTGGGGACGAATAAAGCTCATCGTTGCGGCTCACGATCCAACGGATGCCAAAGGGACGGTTCCAACTTGAGGCTTTCTTCCCGCCAATCATAGGGTGCTCGGACGCGCTCGAACGCCATTTCCGTAAAGTCTCGGATCATCTCGACGTCATTGCCAACGCGTCGATAAAGCTTACCGCCCATTGTATCATAGCGATCCAAAGCAACGCCCAGTGACCGCGCGACGGGCGCGGATACTCTCGCTGCCTGCTCGTCGGATACTTTTGCCGGCTTGCCATCACGGCGGTAAAGACCCGTTGGATTGGTCTTAGTGCTTTCTTTTCTCTCAAGCCGCACAAGGCCTTTGCTCCGCCCAATAAGGTCCTTCCCGCCAGTCGCTACAAACCTTTTATCGTCAACAAAACGCCCGCCGCCCCCCCATGTCGAACCCTCTGGAAATACTGACAGAGCAGTAAAATAGGGCGGCCGTGAAACCACCGAATAGGCCCCTTCACTCTCATCGGACCAATGTCCGCTCAGCGTGAAATAGATGAAATGCTGGCCATCAGGGGACAAATCGCACCGGTCGAGATAAATACGCTGCTTGATCCACTGCCCATCTTTAAATGTATCCGTGTCCCGATGCCAAAGGATCATCCGGCACTGCGTCGACGGACCCTGCCGTAAAATCACGGCACGGTCGTTCTCGGTGGCAAAGAACAAATGCAATCGCACATGAGGGGCTGTCATCCCCAATCCCCAAGCGCTTTTTGCCAAACCGTCAATGCTGCAACCGCTGCGGTATCAGCGCGCAGGATGCGCGGCCCAAGCGCGACGGGGTAAGCCAGTTCCATCTTGCCCAGCCGCGCCCGCTCGGCGTCAGAAAAGCCGCCCTCCGGCCCGATCAGGATCGCCCAGGGCCCAGAAGCATCCGGGAGGCCAGCAGCTTCACCGGCGCGCGTCTCATCGCAAAACATCAAGCGACGCTCGGCAGGCCAATTCGACATGAGCCGGTCGAGTTTTTGCAGTTCTGCAACTTCGGGGACAAAGGTTGCACCACATTGCTCGGCCGCCTCAACCGCATGCGCCTGCAACCGATCCTGCCGGATACGCTCGGAATTGGTGAACGCTGTCTGCACCGGCACGATCCGCCCAGCGCCCATTTCGACCGCCTTTTCGACGATAAAATCAGTGCGCGCCTTTTTGATCGGGGCAAACATCAGCCACAGATCGGGCGGATTGGATTGCGGTGACGTTTGAATGCTACAAACGAGTTCCCCACCGCGTTTGCCCGCATGTGTGACTTCGCTGCGAAATTCTCCGTCGCGACCGTTAAAAACGGCAACCGGATCGCCAAGTCCAAGGCGCATGACCGCAAAAAGGTAATGTGCCTGTTTGGGTTCCAGAACAACCGATTGCCCCTGTCCCAGGGGCTGATCTACAAAGAGACGAACTTTCGCAGTTTTCATGGGATCAGATCATATGACCGGGACGGGCGGGACGCCAGAGACCAAAGGCACAGGGCAGGTCGCCGACGCAGTTAAGGGGAATTGGGTCGATACCATCGCTCCTGCGCCAGCACGCCCTTATCTGCGACTTAGCCGTGCGGACCGGCCTATTGGCACGTGGCTGCTTTTGATCCCCTGTTTTTGGAGCATTGCGGTGGCGGCCCTCGCAGAAGGCCGGTTCACCACACTGCATCTTTGGATCGCCCTTGGCTGCAGCATTGGAGCCTGGCTTATGCGCGGCGCCGGCTGCACCTGGAACGATATCTCCGACCGCAATTTTGACGCTGCGGTCGCGCGTACTCGGTCACGTCCTATCCCCTCTGGCCAAGTCTCCGTCAAAGGGGCGGCCCTGTGGATGGCCGCCCAGGCATTGATTGCCTTTAGCATTCTCCTCACTTTCTCTTGGACAGCCATCTGGCTTGGCTTTGGGTCGCTCGCTCTGGTTTGTATCTATCCGTTCGCCAAGCGGTTCACTTGGTGGCCGCAAATATTTCTGGGCCTTGCCTTCAACTGGGGGGCGCTTTTGGCTTGGGCGGCTGCCACTGGTTCGCTTGGGTGGGCGCCCGTTCTGATCTATACCGGCGGCATTTTCTGGACGCTGTTTTACGACACCATTTACGCGCATCAAGATACCGAAGACGACGCCTTGATCGGCGTCAAATCCACCGCCCGCTTGTTTGGCCAAAACACGTCGAAATGGCTTAAATGGTTCATGGCCGCGACCGTCTCGCTCTTAGGGGCCGGGTTGGTACTTGCCCTTGCCCCAACCGCCAACGCGCTTCAGCTGGCTATCGCGCTCGCAGGAGTCTGGGCTTTCGGGTGGCACATGATGTGGCAGCTCAGCCGACTTGACATCGACGATCCCGCCAAATGCCTCGCGCTGTTCCGCTCAAACCGAAACGCGGGCCTTATCCCTGTGCTATTTCTTGCCGTTGCGTATTTCGCGTGATTGCAGTGCCCCGCCGAGCGGACTAACAAAGCGACATGAGCGCAACCTCACCCATCGATTTGAAATCCTATTTGCCCCATGCTCTGGCGATCTTGATCGCGGGAGCCGGTTGTCTGGGCGTCGCGTTCTGGGCGAAGGAACGGATTGAACAAAAGACTGCGACCGACATCGGGCTGGTTCTGTCGCAAAGTGGGAACGATTGGGCGGAAGTCACGACGGATGGCCTTCAGGTCGCACTTTTTGGGACGGCTCCGAATGAGGCCACACGTTTCGGGGCGCTTTCAGCCGCGGGCCGGATTGTAGACGCGTCCCGCATTAGCGATCGCATGGATGTAACAGCGACTGCAGCCTTGGTCGCGCCGGATTTTTCAATCGAGATCCTAAAAAACGATAACGGCATTTCTCTGATCGGACTTGTGCCAACTGAATCCGATCCCGCCACCATACTTGAGCGCGCCCGTCGCATTGCCAGCACCGCGCAGATCACCGATCTGCTGGAAAGTGCCGACTATGCCCCGCCGCCCGGATGGGAGCGTGCTTTGACTTTTGGTCTCAATGCGCTCGAAACTTTGCCCCGCTCCAAGGTTTCTATTTCGCCTAACCGCGTGGCGATCACGGCTGCTGCTATCGATCCGGACGCCAAACGCCGGATAGAACGTGAACTAAACCGCGATGCGCCCTCCGGCGTCGCACTGGCGTTAAATATCACCTCACCACGCCCGGTAATCGCTCCCTTTACGCTGCGGTTTTTGAAAGACACGAACGGCGCAAGGTTCGATGCCTGCTCTGCGGATACAGAACAAGCCCGCGACACCATTCTGGCAGCCGCCATTTCGGCCGGCTTGACCGGAGACATCGCATGCCCGCTGGGTTTAGGCACCCCATCAACCCAGTGGGCCGAGGCCGCAGCCGCCAGCATTAACGCCCTGAATGCAATCGGCTCGGGCACCGTTACGCTTTCCAATGCCGACATTTCGCTTGTCGCTGCGCAAGGCACACAGCAAGTCCTATTTGATCGCGCAATTGGCGAGCTTGAAGGGGAACTTCCGGACGTCTTTTCCCTCAGCGCAGTCCGCCTTGAGAACGACAGCCAGATTGCCGAGGACGGAGCGCAACCGGAATTCGTCGCCACACGCTCGCCCGAGGGGCTGGTTCAATTGCGTGGACGCCTTGGAGATGATTTGACGCAAACCGCTGTCCGTAATTTCGCCGCCGCTCATTTCGGGTCGAGCAATGTCTACCCTGCAACGCGGACCGATACCTCGCTGCCGTCCGGATGGCCGACCCGTGTTTTGGCGGCTTTGGAATCCCTTGCTCTTTTGAATAACGGAGCCGCGATTGTAACGACCGATAGCATCAAGATCTCAGGTGTTTCAGGTCGACAGGAAGCGCGCGCTGAAATCACACGTATTCTCTCCTCGAAGCTGCCCGAGGGTGCTAATTTCGCTCTGGACGTCAGGTATTCTGAAGCCCTTGATCCACTCGCGGCATTGCCGACGCCAGAAGAATGTGTCGAGCAGATTAACGCTGCAGTCGCTCAGCAGAAGATCACTTTTGCCCCGTCTTCAACAGACATTGAAGATGATGCGATGGCCACGATTGACTCGATTTCCGATCTGCTGCGCGACTGTCAAACCGTGAAGATCGAGATCGGCGGACACACCGATAGTCAAGGACGCGAAGTGATGAACCAGCAGTTGTCCCAAGCGCGCGCGGACGCCGTTTTGAACGCGATTATGGCGCGTCGCGTTTTGACATCAAATCTTACGGCGAAAGGCTACGGCGAAACCCAAGCCATTGCCGACAATGACACAGATGTCGGACGCGAGGCGAACAGACGAATCGAATTCCGCCTTGTGCTGCCGGAACCGGTGGGGGAAGATACCGGCGCCAACGCTGCCGTAGAGGATGCCAGCCAATGAATGGCACCGAGCTCATTTTTGCCACAGCCGCTATTCTTTTCGTTGCCTTCATGGCCGGTTGGTTTGCGCATTGGCTGATTAGTAGGATCACACGGGTCACGCGCTCGGACATGGATGATTTGGACCGGATGGCGCAGGAGTTGCATCGGGCCGAGGAAGAACGCGATCAGGCGGTCACCTATATGCAGCAACGCGAGGCCGAGCTTTCCAACCGAATGGCGCAAACCGAAGCCGAACTGAACGCGGCAATGGAAGGTTTGCGAAACGCCCGCAACGAAGCAGAAGACCTGCGCGGCTACATCGAGCGCAACAGCCAGGCATCGTAAGTCTTAGGCGCCTTCAGTATGAATTGCCTTAAAGGTCAATGTTGTCAGCGATCTGTCGATGTTCGGAATGTCCAACAGGCCGTCGTTTAGATAGACACCGATGTCTTTGTCTTCTGGCACATAGATTTTAGCCATCAGATCAAAGTCGCCACTGGTCGAGTATAGTTCCGAGACAATTTCGCGCAAATAGATGTCGCGCGCGACCTCATAGGTCTTCCCTGGACGGCACCTAATCTGAACAAAAACGCATTTCATGGGCGTAGCTCCTTTGACGAAACCCTAGCCCCAGCACACCAATCGGGCAAGGCGACTCATCTGGACTTAACATCGCAATTCTGTTGGACCTAATCGTTGGACGGTATGCCTTTTAAATCAAACCGATGAATGGGAGTCGCGTCAGGCATAGAAGCCGGATATGACTTACCAAAGGGAGATATCATGCCGCAGCCATCGCTCGACACGTCACCGAAGGTATCGGACGAAATTCGGAAGACGACCTGTTACATGTGTGCCTGTCGCTGCGGCATTAATGTTCACATGAAAGACGGTCAGGTTGCCTATATCGAAGGCAACAAAGACCATCCGGTGAACCAAGGCGTCCTTTGCGCCAAAGGGTCGGCCGGGATCATGCAGCATCTGTCTCCGGCGCGCCTGCGCGCGCCGATGAAACGGGTTGGGCCCCGCGGATCTGGTGAATTTGAAGAAATCTCTTGGAAAGAAGCGTTGGAAACAGCCGTTTCCTGGCTGAAACCGATACGGGACACCGACCCCAAAAAGCTGGCCTTTTTTACCGGTCGGGATCAGTCGCAAAGCTTTACCTCGTTCTGGGCGCAGGGCTTCGGAACACCTAATTACGCAGCGCATGGCGGCTTCTGCTCGGTCAATATGGCAGCTGCTGGCATCTACACGATGGGAGGCGCATTCTGGGAGTTTGGTCAACCAGACTGGGATCGCACCAAGCTTTTCATGTTGTTCGGTGTCGCTGAAGATCACGATAGCAACCCGATCAAAATGGGTATCGGAAAGCTGAAAAAGCGTGGCGCGCGCGTTATCGGCGTGAACCCAATCCGTACCGGCTATAATGCTGTGGCGGACGATTGGGTCGGCATCACACCCGGCACAGATGGCCTCTTCATCCTAAGTCTCGTCCATTGTCTGATGAAAGCGGGTCGGATCGACCTCGACTACCTGGCCCGCCTCACTGATGCACCTTGCCTTGTAAACGGTGATGAAGGCTCCGACGAATTCGGTCTGATCCTGCGCGACGAAGCCGGGAAGGCTTTGGTCGTTGATCGCCGCACCGGCAAACCCGCCGCATTCGACGGAAAAGGCGTTCAGCCAGATCTTTCCGGCTCGTGGCGCCATGCGGGCTTCACCCACCGTCCCGTTCTTCACCATATGGCCGAACGTTACCTCACTGACGAGTACGCGCCCGAGACTATCGCAGAAAAAGTCGGTATAGACGCCAAGCGCATTCGTGCGATTGCAGCAGACATTGCGCGTGTCGCTTTTGATGACGCCATCGAGCTTGATCGGGAATGGACCGATTTCCGCGGCGAAACGCACAAGAAGATGATCGGTCGCCCCGTCGCCTTTCACGCGATGCGTGGTATCTCGGCTCATTCAAACGGCTTCCAGACCTGCCGCGCGTTGCACCTTTTGCAGATCATTCTTGGGTCGGTGGAAGTCCCGGGCGGCTTCCGTTTTAAGCCACCTTATCCAAAGCCTGCGACCGCGCATCCAAAACCGCACGCCAACGCTCAAGCCGGCAAGCCGCTTGATGGCCCGCACCTTGGCTTCGTGCACGGCCCGGACGATCTTTTGATCAACGACGACAACACAGCCAAGCGCATCGACAAAGCCTTCTCGTGGGAAAACCCAATGTCGGCTCATGGCATGATGCATATGGTGATTTCGAACGCGCATGCGGGCGACCCCTACAAGATCGACACGCTGATGCTCTACATGGCAAACATGGCGTGGAACTCGTCGATGAATACGTCCGGCGTCATGCAGATGCTGACCGATAAGGACGAAAACGGCGATTATGTGATCCCGAATATCATCTACTCCGACGCCTATTCATCCGAGATGGTCGCCTACGCCGACCTGATCTTGCCAGATACAACATACCTGGAACGCCACGACTGCATTTCTCTCCTGGACCGCCCGATTTGTGAAGCGGGTGCCGCTGCAGATGCCATCCGATGGCCTGTGGTCGAGCCGGACCGTGACGTCCGGGGCTTTCAGTCCGTGCTGTGCGAACTTGGCGGAATGTTAGAACTGCCTGGCTTCACCAACGAAGATGGCGGCCAGAAATACGCCGACTACGCCGACTATATTCAGAACCACGAACGCAAACCGGGCATCGGTCCCCTTGCCGGGTGGCGCGGCGATGGCGAGGACCACGGCCGTGGTGCGCCAAACCCGGACCAGATCGAGAAATACAAAGAGAACGGTAGCTTCTGGATCAGCCACATTCCCGAAGAGGCCGAGTTCTATAAGCCATGGAATATGGCCTATCAGGATTGGGCGGTAAAAACCGGTATCTTTGATGCGCCCACACCGTACATCTTCACACTCTGGTGCGAACCGCTGCGCAAGTTTCAGCTTGCCGCTGAAGGCAAGCATCGTCGCCAGCCACCGGAACATCTGAAAGCGCGTTACGCCGAAACGATGGATCCGCTTCCCATCTGGTACGCTCCGTTCTCGGACGCTGATGAACGCTTTACAGTTCATGCTCTGACCCAGCGCCCAATGGCGATGTACCACTCCTGGGGCTCGCAAAACGCCTGGCTGCGCCAAATCCATGGACGCAACCCGCTCTACGTGCCAACCAAGCTTTGGGAGGCCAACGGCTTTGCCGAGGGTGACTGGGCGCGGGTCACCTCGCCCCATGGTGAAATCACAGTCCCGGTCATGCACATGGCGGCTTTGAATGAGAATACCATCTGGACGTGGAATGCGATTGGAAAACGCAAAGGCGCTTGGGCGCTGGACGAGGACGCGCCAGAAGCCACCAAGGGCTTCCTGTTGAACCATATCATTCATGAGTTGTTGCCTTCTAAAGGTGACGGTTTGCGCTGGGCGAATTCCGACCCGATAACTGGCCAAGCGGCATGGTTCGATCTGCGCGTGAAGATCGAAAAAGTTTCTGCGCCAAAAGAATCTCTTCCGGCTCACCCGGCACAAAAAAGCCCGGTGCCCAAAGCGCCCGAAACCGTCAAACAGAAGGTGGGCTTATGACCTCACTTCCCACCCATACCGAAAAAACGCTTGGTCTGGTCATCGACCTAGACACATGCGTCGGCTGTCATGCCTGCGTCACGGCCTGCAAAGGTTGGAACACCGAAAACTATGGCGCGCCGCTTGCGGATAGTGATGCCTACGGAGCAGAGCCGGTTGGGAGCTTCCTCAATCGAATTCACAGCTATGAAGTCGAGCCAGACACGGGCGGGCCAGCCCAACTGTTCCACTTCCCAAAAAGCTGTCTTCACTGCGCGGACGCACCCTGCGTCACTGTCTGCCCAACTGGTGCGAGTTATAAGCGCGTGGAAGACGGCATCGTTCTGGTCAATGAAAGCGACTGTATCGGGTGCGGGCTGTGCGCCTGGGCCTGCCCTTACGGCGCGCGCGAATTGGATCCTTCCGAGAAGGTGATGAAGAAATGCACGCTGTGCGTAGATCGGATTTATAACGAAAACCTGCCCGAAGAAGATCGCCAGCCTGCTTGCGTACGGACCTGCCCTACCGGTGCCCGCCACTTCGGCGATCTCTCGGATCCCGAAAGCGATGTGTCCAAACTGGTTGCCGAGCGCGGCGGATTTGACCTGATGCCCGAACAAGGCACCGCCCCGGTGAACAAGTACTTGCCGCCTCGGATCAAAGACGAAGTTCCCGAATTCGACATTCTCGCCCCTTACCTCGAGCCCGTCGCAGAGGAGGCTGCAGGCTTCCTCGGTTGGCTCGACAAAACGCTTGAAAGGATCGGCTAATGCATCCGGCGCCGTCGATCATTATGTTCTCCACGCTGTCAGGTCTCGGGTTTGGCCTTTTGACCATGCTTGGTCTTGGGCTCCCGGACGTCAGCGGCTGGGTCGCATTCATTTTCTTTGCAGTCGGCTTTGCTTTGGCTGGGGGGGGATTGATCTCAGCCACTTTCCACCTCGGGCATCCGGAACGCGCTCTGAAATCATTCTCACAATGGCGATCCAGCTGGCTTTCGCGAGAAGCCTGGGCCGCAGCAGCTGCCATGGCTGTCATGGGCATTTATGCTGCTTTGATCATCTTCACCGATACGCGCATCGCAATCCTCGGTTGGATTGGCGCGGCGCTCTCACTGTTAACGGTCTTCACGACGTCGATGATCTATACGCAGTTGAAGACTGTGCCACGGTGGAATCACTGGTCCCCTCCGGTGCTCTTTATGGCCTACGCTATTGTCGGAGGCCTTCTGATGGCCGGACAAGTCAGCGTTGCGACACCTCTATTAGTGGCTCTTGGCGTTTTGCAGGTTTTTGCCTGGGTCGATCAGGATCGCAAAGAAGCGGCTTCAGATACGTCACTTGCGACGGCTACGGGACTGGGAACTATCGGTACCGTCCGGGCGTTTGAATCGCCCCATACAGGTGGAAACTACCTGACACATGAGATGGCGTTTCGCGTGGGTCGCAAACACGCGCAAACCCTTAAGATTATTTCCATAATCCTTGCTGTTGTTGTCCCGGTCGTGCTGCTTCTGCTGCCGTTCTACCACGTTTTCGCCCTGCTCGCGGTCGTGTCGCATTTTGCGGGCGTAGCTGCGCAACGCTGGCTCTTTTTTGCCGAAGCAAAACATGTCGTCAGCCTCTACTATGGTCGCTAACGGCATAGCGGGTATGCCAAAAGGCGCCGTTCTGGCAGTTGCTGTTTTTTCTGCAACTGCATAGGGTCCGCTCAAATTTGGTTGGGGCAATCGTTTTATCCAAACACGGACATGAGAGGAGACACACATGACCAATGTCGTTATCGCCAGCGCAGGACGGACAGCCGTCGGAAGCTTCTGTGGCAGCTTTGCCAATACGCCCGCACATGATCTGGGGGCCGCTGTAATTGAGGCCCTCGTCGAACGTGCAGGCATCGACAAGTCAGAAGTCTCGGAAACTATTCTTGGTCAGGTGCTCACCGCGGCTCAGGGTCAAAACCCCGCCCGCCAGGCGCACATCAATGCGGGCCTTCCAAAGGAAAGCTCGGCTTGGTCGATCAACCAGGTCTGCGGCTCGGGCCTTCGCACGGTCGCTCTTGGCGCCCAGCACATTATGTTGGGCGATGCGGACGTGGTTGTCGCGGGCGGTCAAGAAAACATGTCGATGAGTCCACACGCTCAAGCGATCCGCGCAGGCCAGAAAATGGGTGACCTGCAGTTTATCGATACAATGATCAAAGACGGCCTATGGGATGCTTTCAACGGCTATCACATGGGTCAGACAGCTGAGAACGTTGCAAATCAATGGCAGATCACCCGCGAGATGCAGGACGAATTCGCCGTTGCCAGTCAGAACAAAGCTGAAGCAGCCCAGAAGGCTGGTAAGTTTGATGATGAGGTCATCGCGTACACGATCAAGACGCGCAAAGGCGACATCGTGGTCGACAAAGACGAGTACATCCGTCACGGCGCGACCATCGAGAGCATGCAGAAGCTGCGCCCGGCATTCACAAAAGACGGTTCGGTTACTGCGGCCAACGCCTCGGGACTAAACGATGGTGCGGCTGGCGTGTTACTGATGAGCGCGGACAACGCCGAAAAGCGTGGCATCCAGCCACTTGCGCGGATTGCATCCTACGCAACCGCCGGCCTTGATCCATCCATTATGGGCGTTGGCCCAATTTATGCGTCGCGCAAGGCCCTCGACAAAGCGGGCTGGAGCGTTGCTGACCTTGATCTTGTTGAAGCAAACGAAGCTTTTGCGGCTCAGGCCTGCGCTGTGAACAAAGACATGGGTTGGGACCCTGCAATCGTCAACGTGAACGGCGGCGCGATTGCGATCGGCCACCCGATCGGTGCATCAGGAGCCCGGGTTCTGAATACGCTGTTGTTTGAGATGCAACGTCGGGATGTCAAAAAAGGTCTCGCAACGCTTTGCATTGGTGGCGGCATGGGTGTCGCAGTTTGCATCGAGCGTCCGTGAAAATTTGCGCGGCCTGATCTGGCCGCGTGGTGGTGAGGGGGCGCGGCCCCCTCTTGGCCTTCGACCAATTCCCCCTGAGGTATTTCAGAAAGGGTGACGTTTCGGTCGAGCATGAAGACTAAATTGGAGGGAGATCAAATGGGACGTGTAGCACTGGTGACGGGCGGAACCCGCGGTATTGGGGAAGCTATCTCTAAAGCGCTAAAAGCTGACGGCTACGAAGTTGCGGCAACCTATGCAGGCAACGACGAGAAAGCCGCGGCTTTCACAGCGGAGACGGGTATCAAGACATACAAGTGGAATGTTGCGGATTATGAGGCGTCCAAAGCTGGAATCGCACAGGTTGAAGCCGATATTGGCCCAATCGACGTGGTGGTTGCCAATGCCGGAATTACTCGCGACGCACCCTTCCACAAAATGACACCCGAGCAGTGGCATGAAGTGATCGACACAAACCTGACCGGTGTTTTCAACACTGTGCATCCGGTCTGGCCGGGCATGCGTGAGCGGAAGTTTGGTCGGGTCATCGTGATCTCGTCGATTAACGGCCAAAAGGGTCAGTTCGCTCAAGTTAACTATGCGGCAACAAAGGCCGGCGATCTGGGTATCGTGAAATCGCTTGCTCAGGAAGGCGCGCGCGCTGGTATAACTGCGAATGCGATCTGTCCGGGGTATATCGCAACCGAGATGGTTATGGCTGTCCCCGAGAAGGTTCGTGACTCAATCATCAGTCAAATTCCGGCTGGCCGTCTTGGCGAACCGGAAGAAATTGCGCGCTGTGTTGTCTTCCTCGCATCTGACGATGCAGGTTTTATCAATGGCTCGACGATCTCAGCAAACGGTGCTCAGTTCTTCGCCTGACTCCATCAGCCGCAAAAGCTCATACAAGTGGAAAAGGGCCGCCCCATAATGGGCGGCCCTTTTTCGATCCGCGATGACATGCAAAACTCAGCGATTGGTAAAGATACGGCCGAGGATATTTGCGAAAGCAGCGGCACGTTCGGAGTGCGCTTTTCGAATGGCGTCACGCATGCGGGCGTCTCTGATTGTCTCGATCATCTTTTGGCTCCTTGTCTCAGTGTTCCTTATCTGAGTTGTATATGGCGTACGCTAACATCTCATACAAACGAGACTTGTATAAGCTTCAGTTAAGTTTTACTTGTGCGACATGAGCAATCACCTTCCTCCTTTGACAGCCCTTCGAGCGTTTGACGCGGCGGCTCGGCACATGTCATTCGCCAAAGCTGCTGATGAGCTGAACGTTACGCCAGCGGCGCTCTCGTTTCAGATCAAGTCGCTAGAAGACCACTTGGGCCTGCCAGTGTTTCGTCGCCTTAACCGCGCCGTTGACCTGACCGAGGCAGGACGCCTTCTTGTCCCGGGAACCCGTGACGGTTTCGAAGCCCTTACCACTGCTTGGCGAGGGGCCCGGCGCCTTGCAGACAACTCGACCATAACCGTAACTGCGGGACCGGCCTTTACGGCGAAGTGGCTTGCCCCGCGCATGTTCGCTTTTGCCCAGGCATATCCAGAGATCGAACTGCGGTTTACGGCCACGCTGCGACTTTTGGATTTCAATCGTGATGATGTAGATGTCGCGATCCGCTTTGGTATGCCCCATGACGAGGATGTCTTCACAAGAAGTATCATCCACGAATGGGTAACGCCGATGATGTCGCCAGAGTTGGCGGAAACTATTGAAACACCGGATGACCTCAAAAATGCTGTTCTTTTGCATCAAGACGACATCGCGTTCCTGAAACCCAGCATCCAATGGCCAGCATGGTTTACCGCCGCGGGGCTGGGTGCGCCGCCATCCGGAGGGTTGCGCTTCAGCCAAGCTGACCACGCGTTGGATGCAGCCCTAACCGGAACCGGCGTTATGCTGGGGCGCGTCTCTCTTGCGGCGCGCGATCTCGCGGAGGGGCGTCTTGTCATGCCATTCGATTTGTCGCTGACGACCCAAGCGCATTACCGGTTGATCTGCGCGAATGGTGCCGAGAAACGGCCACATATAAAGGCTTTCCTTGACTGGATCGGAAGCCAGACGACGGAAATACTTGCCCTCGACATAGGCCGCCGTTTTGTAGCAGCGGCCTCTGTCGAGGATCGCTTAAGCGTTCGTTGACAAGCTAAGCCGCTCGATTTCTTCTTTGATTTTTAGCTTTTGCCGTTTAAGCGCCGTGATCTGAATATCTTCGAAAGCCGGGCTGCGCTGCGCCTGTTCAATTTCCTGAGAGAGTGTGTCGTGCTTGTTTCGGAGTTCCTTAAGGTGTGAACCCAAGTTCATAGTCGTACTCCTCTTTTTGTCTACTCCTAGAAGTGCATCACGTTTCTTGATCCGTGTCACGCATTGCCCGTCGAAAAGTTGAGACTTTTGTTACGCCATTAACTTTACCTAGTGATTAATCTGGCATCTAAAAGGCCCAGGCCGTCGCGTAGGATCTTTTTTGCCTGCGGTGAATAGCTTTCCCTATCAACATCATGGCTGGAACCGTCATGCAGCACAAATGGGGCTTCCAATGAAACAGCGCCGCGTCCGCCTTTTCGCGCAATCACAATTACGTTCTGCGCATCACGCCCCTCTCGGGCGACCAAAGGCACGATACGGATGCTTCCAAGCCGGTGATCCATCGCGCGCAGAATGTCCTGGATGCGCTCTGTGCGCTGAATGAGCGTCAGGTGCCCACCCGGCACAAGGCGCCGAACTGCGACATCAATCCAAAGCTCTAAAGGCGTGGCCTCGCCCCTGCCCGCCTCTCGCGTATACTCTGTCGAGGGTGTTCCGCGCGATCTGTCGAAGAACGGCGGGTTCGCGAGCACATGATCGAACGAAAGCGCCCTTATCTCAGCAGGCAGGTCAGTAAGGTCCGCGGTTACGATAGTTGCCCTAAGCCCGTTTTTCTCTGCATTCGCACAGGCCAATTCGGCGAGATCGGGGTGACGCTCAATCCCTATCACATCCAAACCCGGGACCCGCTGCATCAAACAAAATAATGCAACTCCGACACCGCAACCAAGTTCAAGAACGCTTTGGGTCGCCAGGGCATCCACGGCGGACGCGAGCAGAACCGGATCCGCCCCGGCACGGTAGCCCGTCTTGGGCTGCAACAGGCTCAGAGACCCGCCAAGGAACTTGTCCTCAGTGGTTTCGGTCATTCTCCCAACGGGATCTCGTTGTCACGCAAAACAGCGCTTGCGCGGAAATGATCCTTTGTTCGTACCATCAGCCGCCGAGGCAATATGCCGATGCTGCCCTCAAGCACGCTCGTGTGGACGTCGAACTCGAAGCAGTCTATATCCTCGCCTCCAAGCAGAGCTTGTGCGAAGGCGATCAAAGTCGGGTCGTTGGTGCGCAATAACTCTTTCATGGAATGGACATAATGGCAGACCGACGGGTTTGTCGAGTAACCTGACGAGCCTGTGATGAGCCTGGACGCTGACTTTGCCTTGAAACCCCACGAACGCCTCGCTGCCTTTTTGGAAAGTGATATGGCGTGCGTGAATTCACTTATCCGCGAACGCATGGCGTCAAAGCATGCGCCACGCATCCCCGAGGTGACTGCGCATTTGATCGAAGCAGGCGGCAAGCGGCTCCGCCCTATGCTGACCCTCGCTGCTGCACGGATGCTTGGCTACGACGGCGACAACCACCTGCGGTTGGCGGCAACAGTCGAATTCATTCATACCGCAACGCTTCTTCACGACGACGTTGTCGACGAAAGCGCCCAACGACGCGGGCGGCCGACGGCGAACCTCCTTTGGGACAATAAATCTTCTGTCCTTGTGGGTGATTACCTGTTTGCGCGGTCGTTCCAGTTGATGACTGAAACGGGGTCGCTGGATGTGCTGCGTATTCTCTCGCATGCAGCCGCAACCATTGCAGAAGGTGAAGTCCTGCAGCTTACCGCTGCCGCTAATCTTGAGACCACAGAAGACATCTACCTTCAGGTTGTGCGTGGAAAAACCGCTGCTCTTTTTGCGGCGGCTTGTGAAGTAGGCGGCGTTATTGCCGATGCCCCACAGATCGAGGTGACTGCGCTACACACCTATGGCGATGCCCTTGGGGTCGCGTTCCAGATTGCCGATGATCTTTTGGACTACGGCGGGGACGCGAGCGCCACAGGCAAAAATATCGGGGATGATTTCAGAGAACGCAAACTGACGCTGCCCGTGATTAAGGCCATCGCAAAGGCCGATGACGACGAGCGCATATTTTGGAAGCGAACCATTGAAAAGGGCGACCAGCAAGACGGTGATCTTGACCACGCGCTCGCTTTGATCGCAAAGCACGAGACAATGGCCGCGACGCGGGAAGATGCTCTTTTCTGGACGGCTAAGGCGAAAGAGGCGATGGATATCCTTCCTGAGCATCCGGTCAAAGAGATGTTGAGCGATCTTGCAGACTACGTGGTTGCTCGCATCGCATAAAAAGGGCCCCGCTTTAGAAAAGCGGGGCCAAGGTCAGTGCTGTGGGCGGCCACAGGCACCGGCGGTATTTAAAATAATTCAGTTCATCTCTGATCGAATCTGCTGACGCAGCACGTCGATCGATACCATTTTGCCTTCCTTGCGGAAATTCCAATACGTCCAGCCATTGCAGCTTGGCGCGCCTTCCAGGGCGGCCCCTACTTGATGGATCGACCCTTTAATTTCGTCGGCAATCAGCGTCCCGTCGGCGCGTACTTTCGCAGCCTGCCCGCGGGGAGACGTTAGCACTTCACCCGGGCGGAGCATCCCACGCTCGACCAGTTGGCCAAACGGCACGCGCGGCTCTGAGCGTTTCGAGGCGGTGACCTCAAGCGCAGCTTTGTCGAACTTCCGTACTTTTGCGATACGCTTCTGTGCAACGGAGCGATACATCGCCTCGCGTTCGATCCCGATGAACTCGCGGCCAAGCATTTTCGCCACAGCCCCAGTCGTTCCCGTCCCAAAGAACGGATCCAACACGACATCGCCCGGGTTGGTCGTGCCAAGCAGAACACGATGCAACAGAGATTCAGGTTTCTGCGTTGGGTGGGCTTTGTCGCCGTTGGCGTCCTTCAGCCGCTCGTGGCCGGTGCAGATTGGAAGCACCCAATCGGACCGCATCTGAATACCTTCGTTTAGCGCCTTCAAGGCCTCGTAGTTGAAAGTATATTTTGAGCCCTCGCCCTTGGACGCCCAGATCAGCGTCTCGTGAGCGTTGGTCAGGCGTTTGCCCCGGAAATTGGGCATCGGGTTCGATTTGCGCCACACAACGTCGTTCAAAATCCAATAGCCTTGGTTCTGCAACTCGGCACCAAGCCGAAACACATTGTGGTAAGACCCTATTACCCAAAGGGCGCCGTTGGGCTTCAGCAAGCGGCGCGCAGCGGCCAGCCAATCCTTGGTGAAGCGGTCGTAGTGGGCAAAGCTTCCAAATTGATCCCACGCATCATCTACCGCATCGACCTTGGAATTGTCAGGACGATGAAGGTCGCCCTTCAACTGCAAATTGTAGGGTGGATCCGCGAAAATCAGATCAACCGAGCTCTCTGGAAGGCTTAGCATTGTTTCAATGCAGTCACCGTCCAAAATTGTATTCAACGGCAGCTGGGCCGTAGGTTTTTCCGTCTTTATCGTCATCTCTGCCTCTGTCCCTCACCCTGTCCCGGGGTGGTGTGTTTGTTGGCCTAAAGATGAGTCAAAGGTGATTCGCCGTCAAATTCTTTTTTGAATCAACAGGTTAAGAAATTCTCTTGTCACAACATATTGTGGACGGTCTTAAACGAACGTCTATGGTGAGGGGTCACACCAAGATCTTCCAGCGCCACGCGATGCGCTTTTGTCGGATATCCCGCATTCTTTTCCCATCCATAGCCGGGATGCTGTTGCGCCAAATCCACCATGATGCGATCGCGCACCACTTTTGCGACAATGGAAGCGGCAGCAATCGATACCGAACGACCGTCTCCTTTGATCAAAGCGGTTGCGGGACACTTAATGTCGCGCGGGATCATATTGCCGTCGATCAGTGCATGGTCCACTGAAAATCCGATCCCCTCTATTGCTCGACACATAGCGAGGTGGGATGCTTGCAGAATGTTCAGAACATCGATTTCCTCGACGCTGGCATGTGCCACAGAAACCCAAGCGACCTTCCGGATCTCTTCCGCAAGATAGTCACGGCGCTTAGCGCTCAATTTCTTTGAATCCGCCAACCCTTCCGGAATTTGATCCGGGCGCAGAACAACCGCTGCAGCCGTCACAGGTCCGGCCAAAGGTCCGCGTCCAACCTCATCGACACCCACGATCACCGAAAAGCCCGCACTCAGCAGTCGTTGTTCTTCTTCAAAGTCTGGCCCCATGGCGCCAGAAACCACAACTTCGCGCCTCTTTACAAGTAAAGGGCGGCCCTTCGTTGCCGAAGGACCGCCCAAACTCGTACCCACCCACTCGTGAGAAGCACCATCGCACTCGTTAAATCGTCGGGTCGGGGGGATGAAGCCCCGACCCGCCGGCACTGACGGAGATGTGCGGGATGCCCGTGCCGGTGTTCTATTTCGACGACTTATCGCCGTGCGACTTTCCAACCGTCGCGTTCCAGACAGCGCGCGCCATAGACAGTGCGGAACCCACGGTTGGTGCGCACAGCGGTTTCACAGCGGTCAGGCAGCTTTGAAGCAAAGCGGAAATTCCGGCTCAGACATCGCCCGCCATAGGCAAGCCTGTCGCGCCGCCCGGTTTCGACCACCCGGAGGCAGGACCTTGGCAAAGGCGTCTTCTTGTACCCACGCCCCGCCTTTGGGCCATGGCGATCAAAGGGGCGGATTGTGTTGCGGACCCCTTGGCGTCCGTGATCTGTGCCTGATCGCTCGACGGAGCCCAAGCGACTGGCCCCAACCGTTGCCGTAGCTTCGCGGCGACGGTCTTTTCGATCATCAAGCAGCTTGGCAATGATGGCGACCGCTGCGATCCCGGCGATTGCCTTCGCGAGATCTTCGCTGTCTGCGCTTGCGGATGTCACCGTTGAGCCAGCGAACGCTATGCTCAGGATCAGCGTGGTTAAAAGCTTCATCTTCACTCCCCCATGTTCGACAGATGCGCCGTGGTTGGCTTGAAACCAAATTGGGGTGGGGGAACTGCGACAAGCAATATCTCCATGCTGATATGAGATAACAGCCGCCGCACTTACGCCTGTTATTGATTTTCGAGTCCCAAACCCGCAGGGTCGCGCTCATGAGATATATTGTGATCAGTCTTTTGGCCGGATGTCTGGCGTTGGGGTCCGCTACCGGCGCCATCGCGGAATGTTTCGCCGACTATAAAGCCAAACAGGAAGACCCGCTGCGCCTGCATTATGGTGTTGTTGAGGTGAACGTGCAGCCCTGCGAAATGTCGGGCGCTGTGTCGGACAAAGTGTCCCAACGCGTTGCCGCCGGTGGCTGGATGTTGTTACAGGTAGTATCTGTCTTCGACGAAACAGGACTAGAGGCAAAAAAGCGGGATGCGGGTGAATTCTACCTCCGTTACTGAAACGCGCACTGCGGGAACCCGTGTTGTCGCTCTTGGCATTGTGGCGGTCGTCCTGATCCTAGGAAGCGCCGCGGCTTTTCTGTTGTGGAGCCTGCCGGACGCGAATGCATTCAATGCCCGCGTGGAACAGCTGTTTATTGAAAACGCCGATCTGACGTCAGAAGCCGAAATCAAACTGCTTGAGATTCTTGCACAATCCGGCACGGCCTTTTCCGAGACCTTAGGAAGCTATCGTGTTGTGATCTTTGTTCTGATGCTTTTTGCGACCGGGCTTCTGATTGCCTCGCTGGTGTTTGTTGTCACCATCGTGATCCTTAACCGGCGCATCGGAATGATTGAAAGACAAGGCATTCAGGTTTCGTCCCTTGTTATCAATCGAGATGAAAACATTGTTGCGCTGAACGATATGGAGTTCAAACTGACCGGTGCCGCGATAGAAACACTTTCAGTCCTTGCAGAAGCCCGCATGGACGGGGATGTCTTGTCAGGTGCCGAGATCGAAGCAGTTATTTCTGGACGCAATGCAGCCGATTGCGAAGAAGCCGCCGGGGCCACGCGAATCAAACGTCTCCGAGATGCGCTGGGAAATCAGATGGTGGCAGAATTGTTGGTCCGCACAGTGGCGCGACAAGGGTACATTCTGTCGATCGATCGAAAAGCCATTCAGATGACCTAACTTGGTCCATGTCCCTCCCGATAGCGGATTTCGCGCTGTGGGAATGGGATCTCGATATTTGCCTCTTTCAGGGCGTTCCAAATCAGAAACCGCACTTCGGACATGTACTTGTTGGGTCCATCGTGAATTCCCTCAACCCAAAACTCAACTCCGAATTCAACTCCACCATCGCCAAAGGCGCGCAAGTCCACATCCGGCTCCTCCGGTTCGCTCAGGACGGCTGGATGCTTCATCACGGCTTTGCTGATCAGGTCCGGAATGAGATTGATGTCTGTGTCATAGCTAGCAGAAAATTTAACTTCGTAGCGGTTGCCAGAACCACTGTCCGACCAGTTTATGATACGCGAAGCGATGTAGTCTTCGTTCGGCACCACAATCCATTTGCCGTCGAAGGTCTCAAGGATAGTCGCGCGTGCGCCGATGCGGATGATTGTCCCGCTCTCTCCCCCATCGAGCTCCAAAAAATCACCAACTGTCGCCTGCCCTGCCAGTCGTAGAATGATCCCCGATATGAAATTGGACACGATTTTTTGAAGACCAAAGCCCAGACCAACACCGACCGCGCCGCCAAGAAGTGCAGGGGCGGACAGATCCAGCCCCATAATGTTCACAAGACCAGTCCAACAACGGCGAAGATTGCAAACTCAAAGGCCTTGGCAGCAAGCTCGCGAGTCGGCAGGTGCATGTTTTCCTGAGCGCGAATATAGGGTGTGCCATGCTCAGCAGACCAGCGGCTGAGCCAGAACAGGATAGAGCCCGCGATCACTGCGCGCGATTGCCAGGAATGAAAAGTTGATCCGGCCCATTGAGATGCCGTTTGAGGCCAGAACAGGATCGAGCAGGCCCGCCACGTACAATCCCGCAACAGGCAGCATGACGTATGTGCCGATGGTCTTCACGAAGGGGTCGGTGACAATCTCGCGGACGACACGACGAAAGGCGAGAAAGACAAAGAACCGTTTGCTTAGGGCAATAACCGCACCCGATCCAAAAAGAGATCGCGTGACTTCCTCACCGAGGGCAGCAATGCGTAGGCTAGGACTGGCAACAAAAGCGGCGGAAACATCAAAGCAAAACGACGCGCCGTGGCGAAAGAGGGTTGGTTCTCCTGGGCAGGGCGGATCGGTCGATCAATACGCGGCCCCATCCACGCCGAAAGAACGAGTGCCCGCAAATAAGCCGCAACCAATAAACCAATCTGGGCATAGGCAGCAGGCGTTGTAATCCAGTCCAAGAGAATTGTTAGGCCCTGCGTGGCGTAGCTCTCCAGCGCCTCACTCTTGTGAAAATTTCCTACATTCAAAAAACAGGTTCATTCCAAACATGACGCGATCTCAGTTATTTTCCCATTATATGAAAACCTTCAACCACATACCTTCTGTCTTGTCGGGCCGGCATCGAACATCCCCGTTGTCTCTTGGTCCGATCCCCTCGGTCGCGCGATGTTCGCGTCGTGCGGCCGAGGCGGTTTAGTCGTGAGTATCTAAACGGCCAAATTTGTGTGGGCGCGCAGTTGTAACTGCCACAGTGAGTGTATTGCCTGGCCGTCGGACTGGGGGTCGGATGCCTTTCATCCGATCCCCATTATCAAGGGAGTGCTACGGATCACTCTGCAAATGCAATTTCATATCCATCAGGACCTGTTGCAACGAATTGGTCTCTTCAAGCAAACGTCGCGCCTCATTCAGAGAAATCACACCATCCGCGATCGAGTAATTGTACTCGCCCATCAGGTTCGCAAAGCGCTGCGAAAGCTTGATGACGTCAGTGTTCAACGCTCCGGTAGAATCTTCTCTGTTCTCGTCGTATTCCAAACTCATTCCCTGAAGCTCGGCCAGGGCTTTGGTCACGAATGGCGATGACGCAGCGCGCTCCAATTCCAGCAAAACATTCACCGGGATATAGCGATCAGAGTTCTCCGGCGCCAAAGACGCATACCGCCCCAGCGTCGCTTTGGATTTTCCCGACACCTCACAGGCCCGGGCATACCCAATATCTTTGATCAATGCTTCGGTGTGACGTTTTAAGTAGTCCCCATATGCGGCGCCCTCATCTGTTTGCGTCGTCATTTTCTATCCCTTTTCGGCCGTCCGCGTTGCCTTGTGCTATCAATAATTCAAAGAAACGCGCTTGCCTGCAATAAATTCGATGTGTCGGAGCGAAATCCCTTCAGGAGGGGGGTTCACCGGATGGAAAAAGTATCGGTTCATCACCTTTATGCCACTGCGGATACTTCTGCATCATGCCCAAGAACCGTTGCGATACCAGGAACCGCTCAAGCCATCCCTGCAAGTCCGGCCAGGGTTGCGTATCGAACCAGACCTTATCAATAAAGGCGAACTGTCGGACAAAAGGAAGGATCGCGAAGTCCGCAAGCGTGGGGCGGCCGAACATCCACAGATCGATCTGCGCATCGAGATCGGCCAGAAAATCGGATGCCTGATCGCGCTGCGCGGAAGGATCGACGCCTTCGTACCGGTTTGCATACTTGGTGCGATCCAGCGCGGACTTAAATGGTCCATCAGCCCGTTCAATCCAAGCAAGTCCCGCCTCGGGCATCTTAAGCCACCCTTCGGGGTCATCCCACTTCAATGACCAAAACATGATGTCGAGGCTTTCATCTATCACCGTTTCCGCCGTGACAAGACATGGCACAGTGGCACTTTTTGAAACGTCAAGGAAAGCCTGCGGCTTGTTCCGAAGAGCGATTTCTCGTAACTCCACTTCGCAATTGCTCACTGCTAAAGCAAGACGGGCGCGCATCGCGTAAGGGCAGCGTCGAAATGAGTAAAGGACGGGCGTCATGGGCCCTCCATATCTGTCCAATCCACCACGTCCAATGCTGTTCGATCCCGCCGAAGAAAAGCGTGTTGGTGACCCCGATTGGATTCGAACCAATAACCTGCCCCTTAGGAGGGAACCGTTCATAGCGTTATTCCTTCTTTGATTTCTGCTGTTTGGGTGTTTGTACAGGGTCATCCTGTACATGGTTTGTACGAAAACGGGCCCTGACATCGGCCTCGTCCGTCTCCGCATGGGCATAAATGCGCATCGGCAAATTGGGGTCTGACCAGCGTCCAGCCTTGGCAGCGGTGACCGGATCGACGCCCTGGCGCACAACCAATTCAGTGAAAAAACCATGCCGCCCAGCCGGGTGCGCAGACAGATATTGGATGCCAGTCCGCTTGCAGATCGTCTTCCAGCGCGTGTTGTATCCAGTCGAGCTGCCATAGCCGAATACTCGTGGGCGCATAAATTTGCCGGTCTTGCGGTTCTTGGGCCACTCTCGGCAGAGGATTTTGCCCGGATTGTGGAGCGCGGACTTGGGCCAGATGATGATCTTCTGCCTCGCGTTGATCAGATCAAGCAGATTCCTGGCTTCCAAGACCCGCAGGTGCCCTTTCAACATTTCTCAGCGCGGGATCGTGTCACCCAATTGACCAACCGCGCCGTGCGCGACCGCAACTTCAGAAAGAATGTTCTTCGTACTTATGGCGAACGTTGCGCGATTACGGGGCGACGCCTGATCAATGGCGGCGGGCGTGCCGAGGTTGAGGCCGCCCATATCAGACCGGTGGAACATGACGGCCCCGATATCGTGAGCAATGGGCTAGCATTGTCCGGAACCGCACATTGGATGTTTGACAGGGGATTGGTGGGATTTGCCGATGATCTTTCCATTCTAGTTTCGAGGCACAGCAACGACTTGAACGCCGTGACAGCGATGATCAATTCGTCAGGAAAGCTCTTATCACCTGAACGTCCAGCCAACCGGCCAAGAACGGAGTTTGTAACTTGGCACCGAGAGAATTGCTTCAAACACTAACGGTACAAACCTGACCCTGACCATGCCATTGGGTGCTGCGATGCGGCTTCTCCAGAGCGGACGTGTGTAGGAGCGTGCCAGAGACAACCTTCTTGCATTCTTGTTACGCGGCATCCGAAAGGCTTAGTGCCAAACCGCAAGCCGCTCGCGGCACAACTCCAGCATCTGCTCCGCCTTGGCCGTGATCTCCGCTTCAAGGTTTGGAACATCCGGCACGATGATCTGATCGAGCCCGGTGGCAAACCTCTTGACGAGCTCATCGATAGCCGCATCGGCGGCGCGTGCTGGTATCCCGGCGGTCGCGGCAAGGCGTAGGAAGTCAGCGCGGCGCAGCCGGTCATCCTTGCCATCCAGCTTGAGCGCCATGCGATCATGCTGCAGCCCCGGAAAGACGCGAGTTGTCACCGCATCATAGAGCGGGGCCATCCTCACGCTCTCAAAGGTGTCTGCGCCCGGCGCTGCGATCTTAAGCAAGGCAAGATTCTTAAGATGCATGTCACCATCGGCAATGAGCCAGGCAAACAGCGCGCGCTTCAATATGACCTTCAGGTCTTCCTCGGGCGCGGTGGAAAGTGAACGCACGGCGCGCGCGATCCGCTCGATCGTGCTGTCATATTTGGCTTCGGGGGGCAAATCGAGAACAGAGCAGATGTCTTCGAGCGCAATACGGCGGTGATCATCGGCACTGCTACGGATATCAAAGCGTTCCACAATCAACGCCGGCGGCATACCGTCCGGCATGCCGATCAAGACGATGTCCGGGGCTTCAAGCCCGGCAGCCTGCCCCAAGGTCATCGACAAATACTCGATAATCGGCAGGGCCTGAAATCCGCTTGTGCCGGCAGGTTTAAGTATATGCGTGAAGGGCTCTGTCGTGCTGGGAACAAGGCATCCTTTTGGGTCAAGAAACATCGGAGCCTTGATCTGCACGCCGGACAGGCGCGGTGTCTGCGAGTTTGCAAACAAGCGCGCGAGCTTTTCTTCAAAACTGTTCTCAATATCACCGCGCGCCGGCCCCTCATAGCGCCCGATGAACACGCCTTCGGTGCTGAATTCACTTAGGCGAGTTGAAAGCCGATCTGCCGGCAGCGCGGCAATTTCGGCGGTATCAGAGCTGATCGTGATGTTCGACATATAGCGCTTGCCGGAACGAAGCAGTGCGCGCTCATCACTCTCCTTGAGCACACGCGCCAGCCAGCCTTCGGGCAAGAGCGAGAGAATGAAGGGCGGCAACTTGCCGGGCGTACGCTGCTGCACCAATGGCAGATTGAAGTTCTTCTCGGCCGTCCAACGCCATTCAAAGCCGTCATGGTGCAGCTCACCGATCGGCTTGCTGTGCCAGGCCACCGTGAAGCTGAGCGCGGCTTCATTTCGCATTTCAATCAGAGACGGTGATTTCAGGAGGTAGCGCTCGGCTTGCTCGCCCTCACGGTACCATTCATTTTCACGTGCAAGCGTCCAGAGCGCATCGGCAGTGTTTTTAGGGTCACCATATTCTTCGATCAAACGCGCCGCGAGTGAAGCGCGTATTTCTTCATTAATCGAGGCAGCATGTTCGCTGCGCAGACGAAAGGCTTCGAGAAAACGCTGCCGCAGCGAAGAGACATCAATCCGGAGCTCTCCCAGCCCGTCCGCGATTAGCGCGGGTGCGGTCGAGGGATGGGCTGGCGCCATATTCTGGATGATCTCCAGTGTCCTGATCCGTCTGCGCTGTGAACGCGGTCCACTAATGAACAATCGGCCATCCCGCGTCGGTGCGAGCATTACGGCGCTGGCGGCGGACAGATAAGCCCGCGGATAGAGATAGTTGGCGATACGTACGGCGTGCCGCAGCACGATGCCATCGACATCCTCGTCGGCATCGGCATAGATACCGCGCATAAGCTGCACGATCCGGCCTGTTTCGGCTTGGTAGTGGGCGCGGTCGCTGTCCAGATTCTCGCCAATGAGATAGAGCATCTTCCGTCTTTCTCGTATTTCATCTACGCGAAAGCTGGAATAATTCACCTCATTTGTCAAGTTTTTCTAACTTTCTCGTATTTCATCTACGCGAAAGTTGGATACTAAGATGATGCTCGGCCAGCCCCGTCAAGCGCCAAAGTTATCGTGCCTT
>NZ_CALJXO010000313.1:0-6157 GCF_937988555.1 uncultured Boseongicola sp.
CGGATTTTGTAGTCTTTGATGTATATATCCTGAATCGAGCAGGTGCGAGCGAGGATTATTCCGAAGAGCTTCTGGACGCTGCGGCAAAGCGATACGCAGTTATGGATAATGACGCTAAAGATAGCATCGCTAACAATGTTGTTTATGGTCTGCCCGGGGCTGCAGATTCGTTCTCACTCGAAGATGTTCGCCAACATATCGGTGAATATTCTACCCTGTCAGAAGACGGGCTGCGCAATAACTTAATTGCCTTTTTGGAGCACGTAGCACCCCTTGCGCAAGAACTCGGAATTAAACTTTGCTGTCACCCTGATGATCCACCGTTTCCGCTGCTCGGTCTGCCCAGAATCATGTCGACCGAAGCGCAATATCGCGCAATACTAGAAGCTGTGGATCTTCCGGCGAATGGCATTACGCTATGCTCTGGCTCTTTAGGAGCAAGGCCTGACAATGATTTGACAGGCATGATGACTCGGCTTGGCGAACGAGTACATTTTCTCCATTTACGAAATGTTACGCGCGAAAGCCACGAAGTTCGCGGTTCCTTTCATGAAGCCGAACACCTTAAGGGCGATACCGATATGGTTCCATTGGTTCAGGCTGTCCTTGACGAGGAAACGCGTCGTCGTGAAGCCGGGCGATCAGACAGCTCAATTCCTTTTCGTCCAGATCACGGACAGGATATCCTGGACGATCTGGGCAGAAAGGCGCAACCGGGTTACCCTGCCATCGGTCGTTTAAAGGGGTTGGCTGAATTGCGTGGAATAATGACGGCTCTATCACATGCAAACCGGAGCGCGCTTGGACAGGCAAAAAATTGACGTCGCCGGGGGAACTCCCGGCCGATCTGCGCAAACCGGCTTACGAACCAGCCGACCATGCGCCGGGGATTGGTCATATTGGAGTTGGCAGCTTCCACAAGGCGTAGCAGGCAATCTACACAGATGATACGCTTGCGAGCGAGGGCGGCGACTGGCGGATTGTCGGCGTAAGCCTGAGGCGCCCCAAAGCTGCCGAGGATCTAAATCTGCACATTGGTCTTTATAGTCTCTTAGAGCGGACACTGAAAAAGCCTCAGTGCGGGTTATCGGAAGCATGTCTGACGTCGACGCCTATGGGTCCAAGTAGGGTAATTTGATAAGAGAGTGTTGTTGGCTCATCGTAAATTCGAACCATTAGGAGACTGGTTCGAATTCGCCTGGCAGCACCGAGCTAACTTGTAAATGTGAGTCCCTCTGAGGATTAGGTTAATGTGATCCCAACCATCGACAAGGCGTCTCCGTACTTTATGTGGAGCAATCACCAAGAAGCATCTATGATGGTGCTGCTCCCTGAAACCTGAACAGATCGAGGCATTTATGGAATATCGTCGCTTGGGAAAATCCGGCCTGCAAGTCAGTGAATTTTCGCTTGGCTCCTGGGTCACCTTCGCCAAACAGGTCGATACCGGCGACGCAAAATCGCTGATGACTGCCGCCTACGACGCAGGCGTCAACTTCTTCGACAATGCCGAAGGGTACGAATCGGGCGCCTCCGAGGAAGTGATGGGCGAGGCGCTAAAAGACCTCGGCTGGACCCGTGACAGCTATACAGTCTCGTCAAAAGTATTCTGGGGCGGGTCTAAACCAACCCAGCGCGGGTTGTCGCGCAAACATGTGACCGATGCCTGCCATGCCGCCCTACGCCGATTGCAGGTGGACTATCTCGACCTCTATTTCTGCCACCGCCCTGATATCGATACTCCAATCGAGGAAACCGTGCGGGCCATGCATGACCTGATCGCGCAAGGCAAGGTTCTCTACTGGGGCACCTCCGAATGGAACGCCCAGCAGATCTCTGAGGCTCATGGCGTGGCCCGTGCCAATCATCTGACGCCGCCGACGATGGAGCAGCCGCAATACAATCTCTTTGAACGGGCCAAGGTTGAGGGCGACTATATGCCCCTCTACGAAACGTTCGGTCTTGGCACGACCATCTGGTCGCCGCTCGCCTCGGGCATTCTCACCGGCAAATACAATGGCGCCATCCCCAATGACAGCAGGATGACCCTGCCGGGCTATGAATGGCTGCGCGACACCCTTGCCACGCCAGAAGGGCAGGACCGGCTAGCCAAGGTCACCGCCCTCTCAAAGCTGGCGGCAGAGGCCGGTATACCCGTCAATCACCTGGCACTCCTGTGGTGCCTTGCCAACCCACGCGTTTCTACGGTCATCCTTGGCGCATCGCGCACCAGCCAGTTAACTGACAACCTCGGTGCTCTAGCCAACCGGGACAAGATGAGCCCCGACTTGCTCGAGGCCATTGAAGCGGTGATGCAGAACAAACCGGAGGAGGCGAAGCGCTACTAAATTGCCTCGGCTCTATTGGAGGGTCTGTTGCACGAGCAAAGTATCGGTATCCGTCGCCAGACTGCCCGGTTTTGGCGGCATCGGTTTAGGCTGATGTTCGTCTCCGAAATTCGAAATCGTCGCAGTGAGGTCATTCGGTTGAGCCAATAGCGATGGTGTCTCGATGAGGTGGTCGTGAACAACAACGGCACGACACCCTACCTCTGACGGGCCGTTGATCACGAAGGTGATGGTAGACAATCGGAATCCGACTTGGATCTTAGTCGCGTTTGCAGCGTCTGATTATAATTAATAAATGTAATACATTAAGAGGTGGGGAAGGCTCAACGTCGGTCCCGTCCCCTCCTGGATGCTTAGTCGCGCAAGCGCACAAACCTGTTGCTTGACACAGCCTCACTCACAGAAGCCAAGGCGTTGAAAGTTAACCTATGGCGTGCGGTAGAGGAGGGGGTGGCACCGCCGTGCCAACCAAATTGCGCCATGAACCACCTCCGGGCCTTGCTGCTGCCGGACGTTCTGCGCGAATACTGCTTTGCACAAAATGGGAGCGCGAAATCGCTATCCAAGTTGTAAACCAAATTAGATTGAGCCGTCGGCAATCGTCCCCCGCCGACCGATTGTCATTTCGACCAAGCCCCTCTGAGACGCTCATCAGTCATAGCGAAGCTCAGACGCATCTGCCCAACCCCAAGGCCCTTGCCGACCAGCGCTTCGGCGATCGGCAGCGTGACGGATATGTCCGCATACATCTGCAGGCCGATCAGTGGTGCGACAGGACCCCATATTTTTTTATCGGGCCTATCTCACTCACATGATGTGCGGCAGCGTGCCCATCATGAAATCACGATTATAGTTGAGATAGCGAACACGTGGATCATCGTCTGAGTTCCGCATTATCTTGTCGTAGTCGGCCAGGCAGATGATTTGCGCCTCGTTCTGAATGATTTGAATACTCCTCTTATCAAGAAAGGCTTCACGAAACTCGCTCGCCAATCGAAAAGACGGAAAGTTCAGTACCGTCGTCGTACCGCCCGCGTTATTATGAAGGCCATAGCAAACCACCTTTTGTCTTTCGAAGATAAAGTCGGCAAATTCCATCGTGCCTTCTCTATAGCTTTGTATTGGAGCCTCCACAGCCTGGATGCGCTTTAGGACGCATCCCAATCTCATCGTTATAGAATTTGACTGATTCTGGAAGAGAAGGGCCTTCTTCTTTCTGCACTGCAGCAGTAGCTGCCTAAAAAATAAGCGATGCCTGGCGGTCCGCCCCGTCTCGTATAGGACCGCAATTTGCCCGCTGCACTGCGGCGAGGGTACCTTCATCCCATGTCATCACTGCATCACGGAGGGCGCGTGGCATTCATTCGCCTAACTGCCAAGTGCTGCGGAACAGCGTCTCGGAAATTGCGCCGCGCAACATTTTACGGTGATTTCTGCCGGTAAGCCCAAAAAAAGCGGCACCCTCGGGAGGTGAGGGCACCGCTTATAATGATAGTGCGCTACGGGAGGAGGTGTAGCGCGCCTTCTTTTGGGTTGCAGCTTGCTTTCGGGAGGAGGTGAAAGCTTGCTACTAGGGTGTGACGATGTCTCTGGGAGGAGAAAGTCCGACACTAGTTCCTTTCTCCTCATAGACGGAAATGCGGCACCGCAGCAATCTGAAATGCTGCGGTGCAGCCAATCGATCGGCATGATGATAAAATTTCATACGACCTCCGATCTGTTTGCTTAAAAAATGTGCTTGTGCTGAACAAAGCTGGCGCAACTCGGAAAGAGCAGAGGCGCGGTCTTTGCACAACAAAAGAAGCAATCTCACTCCCACAGCGTAAACTGGTTTGAATTTGTTGGGCAGCACTGTTCTCAGCTCTTTATTGGGTGACGATCGCTCACCAGTCGTAGGCCAAGATGGGCTGGGGGCGCGCCAACCGCGCACCCGCCCCGAGCCGGGTCGCGGACCAGAAAAGAGATGACGGCGCGATGCTCGCCTCCAAGGACATAGGCTGCACAGGGCGCCTCTGGTGATGTTCCTGTTTCGCCGTTGTAGCAATCCCCGGTCCATTCCCAGACGTTTCCGTCCAGATCGGCGACCCCCTCTGCGGTCGTCGACCAGAATCCTACGGGCCGAAGCGAGCGATCGATGTTTTCTTCAATCTGGTAGGCTGACGCCCATGTCAGCGAGGGGTCTGTGAAGATAGGGTCGGGCACTTCGGGCAGCACATCTTTGGCCATCTCGAACCATTCGTTCGATGTGGGAAGCCGAAATGGGTGACGAGTCTCCTTAGACAACCAGTGGACGTAGTCTTGCGCGTCCATCCAGTTAATTCCCGTTGCCGGGAAACTCTGCGGGTCAGCACCCTCGGGTTGGTGAAGTTCCAGATGGCAGGCGCCATCCTCGTAACAGCGGTTCCATTCAGCAATAGTTGTCTCGCGAACCTGTGCGAATATCTGTGAGCCGCCAGCGGACTCGAGAGACACCGCCACCATGTCCGGCAGCGGTGCGACGTGCGGAGCGAAGCTGACCCATCCTGCGAAGGCAAGCCCCGCGCCCAGGAACGTCACGGCAACAGCAGCCAGTTTTACTGGTCCGTTGACTGACAATCCTAAGAACGCAGGGGACACTAGGCAGCTCCTTCTGACTTGCTCAGGCGTCCATCACGGATGGTTCCATGACCTGCTCCATGAGCGCATTGTTCCATTCGCCATCGACGACGAAGTGGGCTGTTGCGCCAAGCAAGGCGGCTTCGATCAGGTTGTGGTTCACGTAGGCGTAGACGCCCGGTTGCTCGAATGTGTACATCGCAGCACCGGCTGAGCCGCCCCGGATGAACCAGGTTTCCAACCCGGTCTGCGGTGCGTCGCTGAACGAACCGGCTTCCCAGACGAAGTTGCCGTGGCCGCCAATCAGGTGTGGCCGCGTATCGCGGTTGGCTTGATTGTGGATCATAAGTACCGTCTTGCCGACCTCTGAACGGATTGCCTTTGACCCTGTGAGCGCTCCGACGGCCCCGTTGAAGACGCTGTGGGTCGGCGTCAGGGTCCGCATGGCTTCCAGCGAGTCGGCATAGTCTTCGCCAGGACTGCTGTACTGGAGGAAGTCACCTCTCTCGTTGCGCGGCAGATAATAGTCCTGCTCGCCGATATAGGCGATTTGGTCGTAAGGCAGCGCGTTTCCTTCGCCGTCCTTCAAGCCGTCGCGGGGCAAGACCATTACAGAACCATTCATGCCGTGGCAGACATGGTAAGGGATCATCGCACCACCCGGTGCGCAATGGTAGGTAAAGACACCCGGCTTCGTTGCTTTCCAGCGCAATACGGTTTGCTCGCCAGGATAAATGTGTGTCAAGCCGCCACCACCCAGCGCACCGGTCGATGCGTGGAAGTCGATGTTGTGTTCCATTAAGTTGTTACCGGGATTCTTAAGCGTAATTTCCACATAGTCGTTTTGATGCACGATGATCAGTGGCCCAGGCACAGAGCCATTGTAGGTCAGCGCCCAGATGCTTGCGCCGGTGTCTTCGTCGACAACCATCAGGCGTTCGCGGATGCTGAATTCAACCTCAACGATCTTTGGCGCGCCCGTGGCGACCTGTTCGTGCGCAGGAGCGAAGGGTGGCGCGACCATACGTTGCTTTACGCGCTCATATCCACTGAGATCGGCGGGCGCAGCCGCCACAATCGCATTTGCCTGCGCCTTGACCACATTGGGATCAATCTGCAGCGTTGCGGGCGCGGCCAGGCGGCGCGGCGCTGTGGCCCCAAGGGCTGCACCGCCTGCCAATGCGGCCGCCCCGGCAAGGGCCGTCCCCTTCAAA
>NZ_CALJXO010000314.1:0-8591 GCF_937988555.1 uncultured Boseongicola sp.
CGAAGGGCCGCCGAATATGACCCCAGCTTGTCTGTGACAATCCCATCGGGAATGTAGCCCTGTTTCTTTAAGAGTTTCCGCATAAGTTTAACGGCCGCACTCTTGTTTCGGCGAGATTGGGCCAGGACTTCAAGAACTTCGCCTTCATCGTCTACGGCGCGCCACAAATATGTTCGCCGGCCAGCAATTCGGACAAAAAACCTCATCGAGATGCCAGGTTCCCGAAGGTTGAACTCTGCGGGTTCTGACGTTGGCGGCGATTGCCGGACCGAACTTCAAGATCCAGCGGCGGATCGTTTCATAGCTCACATGGATCCCTCGTTCTGCAAGCATTTCCTCAACGGCACGAAAGCTTAACGGAAAGCGAAAGTAGAGCCAGACGGCTCGTTGGATTATCGATGGTGGAAATCGGTGGCGTGCGTAGGAAATCTTTCTCATTCAACGACAATTACCCGTCGTTGGATCGATCGTCGAGTTAACGTGACAATGCCGTTTAAATCCTCAATTCTGTCCCACAGGCGCTGGCGTCAGACATGACGAAATGTATGAACATCGTTCAAATAATTCTTGAACAATGCTCAAAAATGTCTTATCTGTAATTTATGAACAATGTTCAAAAAAGGAAAGGCACTAAGATGTTCAAACAATTTGTGACTTTAGCGCGTGGCCGTATGAATGACAGTTCCACGGCTCTGCTTGATGCGAACGCCATGGCACTGCTGCGTCAACAAATGCGCGACGCTGCACAAGGCGTCGCAAGATCCCGCAAATCGGTTGCGGTCGTCATGGCCTATGCGGAGCGGGAAAAGGCGGCACTTACGCGGGTCGAGGCTCAGATTGCTGATCTTGAGAAGCGTGCGTTGGACGCTTTGGCGAAAGATCGAGAAGACCTAGCGGGTGAGGCGGCCCAAACAATTGCGCGACTTGAAGTCGAACGCGACACGACGAAAAAGGCAATCACGACCTACGACACGCAGATCGTTCGTTTGAAAGCTTGCCTTGTTGAAAGCGAAGGATGCCTTCGCGAAATGAAGCAAGGACAGCATTTGGCCGAGGCCAAAGACAAGGCCCAGCGTCTGAGTGGAAAGATGCCATCCGGCACGATCAACGATTTGAAGGACGCTGAATACACTTTGAAGAGACTGCAAGAGCGGCAGGAGCATGCCGAAGCCACGGCCGAAGCGCTGGTCGAATTAACGGTGGGCGACAACGCCGATGAGTTGGCTAAGCGAATGGCTGGCGATGGATGCGGAACGCCGCTTAGGTCCGACAGCACAGCCGTGCTGGAACGATTGAAAAAGCAAGCTGCCAAGTAGCGGTCGTAAGCTCCAACCAACTTCGAAAACGCAAAGCAATACGTACGAAACACAGACAAAGGGACTAAGACCATGAATGCATATATCAACAAACCATCGATTGCCTGGAACTACTTCACATACGCTCAGTTTTTGCTGGCGGGCTCGTTGATGGCCGCCGGTATCTATAACCTGGATGCAAGCTTCGCCGCTAAAGGCTTTTATGCGATGGCTGCCATTATGTTGGTCAGTTCAACTGCAGCTATTTCAAAGACACTTCGCGATGCTGAAGAAAGCGCGCGGCTGCACAACAAGATTGAAGATGCGCAAACCGAGCGCCTGCTTGCTGAAGCAAGTTCGTCCGACTCTGTTTAATTGAAGAGTTGCCGGGGCTTCATCGTGAGCCTCGGCAAACTTGACCCAATGATAAAACGAACGTCCGACTTCCACGGCAGAGTTCTCTCAATTGAACAGCCGCCCGAAGTTCATCAACCCGGTCATTCTGATGCCTAAGGTGATGACGTTTATGTAAAAAAGCTGCACTCAACTAATTCCATGCGCCAATTGCCGAGCGATTGCGCTCTTGGGTGTTAGCGTTGGCACGCGACCGCAACGAAAGCAATAAGACCAATGACGGATCGTCGAACACTTACCGCCGCCGCAGTTCTTGGCGGGTTGCTCATTTTCTCGATCCTATGGTTTTGGGGGCAACCGCTGATCTGCACCTGCGGCGAGATTAACCTCTGGGTCGGTTCAATCTGGTCAAGCGGCAACTCCCAACACTTTGCCGACTGGTACACCCTAAGTCATTTCGTCCACGGTGTGATCATAGCGGCTCTTGGTCGCCTCCTTTTCCCAAAGGTTTAGTTTGGCACACTGTTCGCTGTTGCCATCGTAACCGGGACCGGTTGGGAGATTGTGGAACACACAGATTTCGTTCTGGATCAGTTTCGCGATACGATTGTGAACCAAGGATACATCGGCGACTCGGTTCTCAATGCAGTTTCCGACTATGTATTCATGTTGGCAGGATTCTTTGTCGGGCTTTCGCTACCGTCGATCATGACAGTGATCCTGATTGTGGTGTTCGAACTTACCGCGGCCCTCATTGCACGCGACAGTCTACTGCTGGAGGCAATCATGTTGGTTCACCGTTTCGAAGTGATTGAAAACTGGCAACAAGCGTCAAACCCAGGTCGAGACAAACTGACGGCACAATCGATGGCGGAATCTCAAATCAGAAATGGACCATTCAGGCGGGGCTGATCACAGGCATGCTGCCAGTGTGATGTTCCGGGTGAGCCTGCCATCCCGGCGTAAGGAAGGATATCGATGATCCGCTTCAGCTCTACGCCAAGGCGGCGCTGTGGGAACGGCGTCTGGATGGTCAGCACAATGGGGTCAGCAGTTTGAACACATAGGCGCTGACTTTAGACAAGCGAAATTTCCCAAAAGCCGAGACCGGTTCGAATCTGTCCAGCAGCTTCGTGTCACCCGCTCTGTCTCAAAGGCTCTGACGGCTTACTTGCGTCATGATATGAACGATGTTCATTTTTGTTGACCGGCGCGCAGAATCGTGCAATCTACTCATATGAACAATGTTCACAAAGTCGATGGAAGGTTGAGATGAGCGGATTTATTTCCAAGCGGAACGTAAGAGTCGCGAGTTCAGAGCACATTCAAGAAGGCGCAGATCTGGAGAGTTCCAAGCGCTGCATTTCACTTAGGTGCGCTGTTGCTACGGTGGCACTTGGAGCTGCGGTTGCTCTGGCTGGGTGCGCTGGGGACCATCACTCGCGTGACTTATCTTCAACCAAAGAAATGCTGGTCACTCGCGATGCTCTTGTCAGCACCTTTTCGGCCTGCCTTCTTCCCGGCTTCGGCCGCGTCCGCAGTTCCGCAGATCTCCGGTTCGCAGGCGGATGCAGGCTTCGTTAAGTTATCAAACTATTCGCTCAAACGGGAGGCGCAAACGGCGCGGTCAAGCTTGGCCCCAAATGAATATTTAGCTAGATCAATAAAATTAGGCTAAGCAATAAAGAAATAGGAAAAAAAATGGCAACGCCCGAGTTTTCTTTACTTACGAAACGTCGCTTTGCACCTCTATTTATCGTTCAGTTTCTTGGTGCATTTAACGACAACCTTTTAAAATTCTCTATGCTGTTCCTTGCCAGTTTTGGAATCTACGCCGCAGAACCCGACAAGGCCGTTTTGCTGGCAACGATCGCGACAGGGTTGTTTATTCTACCCTATTTTCTCTTTTCCGCTTTAGCCGGACAAATCTCGGACGCCTATGACAAAGCTAAGTTGATGCGAATAGTCAAAGGAGCTGAAGTGGGCATAATGGCTCTGGCTTTGGGCGGATTCTACTTGCAGTCGATTCCAATCTTGCTTGCGTCCTTGTTTTTGATGGGCCTGCAGTCAACTTTTTTTGGCCCGATAAAATATGCCATCATTCCCCAACACTTACATGAAGACGAAGTCATGGGTGGGACTGGGCTAGTCGAGGCTGGTACGTTTATTGCCATACTGGCCGGGCAGTTGCTAGCAGGTGTGATGGTTCCATGGATTGCAGGGATAATCGCTACAGGGTTGGCCGTGGTAGGTTTTCTTGCCAGTCTGTCGGTACCAAGTGCGCCTGCGACAGCTCAAAACCTAAAAATAGAGCTGAATATCGTTGCAAGCACCTGGCGCATTATAAAGGGGGCCCGGCATAACCGCAGCGTTTGGCTGTCGATCCTTGGTATCGGTTGGTTTTTTGCCGTAGGAGCAATCTTGCTGTCCGAGCTTACGCCGCTCGTCAGCGGTGTCTTGCGCGCGCAGCAAGAAGTAACCACTCTATTTTTAGTCATCTTCTCAGTCAGCGTTGCACTCGGCTCGCTGACAGTTGGCAAACTGCTTGCGGGTAAAGTGTCGGCGCGCTTTGTACCTGCTTCCGCATTTGGGCTCGCAGCTTTCATGATTGATCTGTGGCTATCGACCCGTGGCCACCAAGGGCTCTCGGCGGACAATGGTATCAACGGGTTTATTGCTTTTCCTAGCAGTTGGCGCATAATGATCGACCTTTTCGGGATCGGTTTTGCGGGAGGAATGTTCGTTGTGCCGCTGTACGCGATACTTCAAACGCGCAGTGCCCCTGAAGAACGATCGCGTACGATCGCCGCCAACAACATAGTCGGTGCGCTAATTGTTGTTGGGATTACCATAGTTTCAGTGCTGTTGGTTAACTGGGGGATGAGCGTGCAAAACATCATCGGCGTCCTCGGCCTGTCCACACTGGCAGTCGCTTTTGTCTCGTGCTGGTTGCTCCCAGAAATTGTTTTCAAGTCGTTGGTTCGCGGGCTTTTAAAACTGCTGTACCGTGTTGAGGTAACTGGTTTGGAAAACATGCCCAAACCCGGCGAACCCGCTGTCGTTGTCGTGAACCATGTTTCATTCCTGGATGGCTTGCTTCTTGGGGCATTCCTGCCCGGAAAGCCGACATTTGCATTGAACGCAGAGATAGCAAAAGCTTGGTGGATCAAACCATTTCTTCCGATATTCGAAGCCTTTCCGGTTGATCCAACCAACCCAATGGCGACAAAAGCCATGGTGAAAGCTGTACGTGACGGGCGGACGCTGGTCATCTTTCCCGAAGGCCGCATCACTGTTACTGGCGCGCTAATGAAAGTCTTTGACGGTCCTGGCCTCATTGCGTCGAAAGCAAACGCACCAATCATTCCCGTCCGCATTGACGGGGCGCAATATACGCATTTTTCGCGGCTACGGGGCAAGGTCCGTCAGCGTATTTTCCCCAAAATCTCACTGACCATTTTGGAACCGCAGCGCTTTGACGTCGAAGGAGAGATGACCGCACGTGGACGGCGCGCAATTATAGGACATCGCCTTTATGACGCGATGAGCCAAATGATATTCGATACCTCTGACACCGAGCGAACGCTGTTCAGCGCGTTACTCGAGTCCAAACACATCTTCGGCGGCAAGGCGTTGATATTGGAAGACATCAAGCGGCAACCTATGAGTTACGCTAAGTTGATTACGTCTTCTCTGGCACTTGCCAAGCCATTGTCGCGACTCACAAAAAAAAGTGAGGCCGTGGGGCTGTTGATGCCAAACGTCAACGGGTTAGTCGTAGCGTTCTTTGCCATGCAAGCAACAGGTCGCGTTCCGGCAATGCTGAATTATACGGCTGGTTTGGCCAACATTAAGGCCGCCTGTGCTGCTGCGGAATTGCGCACCATTGTCACGGCAAGGGCCTTTATTGATCAAGCAGGCTTGAGCGACATCGTCACCGCTTTGGAAGGCGAAGGTATTAAGTTCGTCTGGCTGGAAGATGTTGGCGCGCAGATCGGCTTTGTCGAAAAAATCAGGGCCCTCGTCGCCAGCAAATTCGCCCGACACAATCATCAAAAACAGGGCTTTTCACCGGATGCTGCCGCTGTCATCCTTTTCACAAGTGGGTCTGAAGGTTTGCCCAAAGGTGTGGTTTTGACACACCGTAATCTCTTATCAAACTGCCGCCAGCTTGCAGCAAGGATCGACTTTACAGCATCTGACACTGTTTTGAACGCGTTGCCGATCTTTCACAGCTTCGGGCTGACCGGTGGCACCTTGCTTCCGCTGCTTCACGGCGTGCGGACGGTTCTCTATCCTAACCCCCTCCATTATCGCATTGTTCCCGCTCTGGTCTACGACTCCAACGCCACAATTCTTTTTGGCACCGATACTTTTCTAGCTGGGTATGCACGAATGGCTCACAGCTATGATTTCTACTCTCTGCGTTACATATTTGCTGGTGCCGAGCGCGTAAGGGACGAAACCCGCAAGGCCTATTCCGAAAAGTTTGGGTTACGTATTCTTGAAGGTTATGGCGCCACGGAAGCCGGCCCAGTTATTGCCGTCAACACACCAATGCATTTTCAAGCGGGCACCGTCGGTCGCTTGTTGCCCGGTATTGAAGCGCGACTGGAAGCCGTGCCAGGCATTGAGGAAGGCGGGCGTATTTTTGTCCGCGGGCCGAACATTATGGCCGGCTACTTAAAGGCAGACGCACCTGGCGTCCTGCAGCCCCCTAAGGACGGTTGGCATGACACCGGAGACATCGTGACAATCAACGACGAAGGGTTTTTGGCCATCCGCGGCCGGGTGAAACGCTTCACCAAAATCGGCGGAGAGATGGTATCGCTTCCGGCGGTTGAAGGGTACGTTGCCGCTGTCTGGCCCAACGCCGAGAGCGCAGTTGTGTCGCGACCTGATCCCCGCAAAGGCGAGCAACTGGTTCTGTTCACAACTGAAAAAGCCGCCAACGCTGATGAATTACGGGTATGGTGCAGAGCAAACGGCGTGGCAGAACTCGCCATACCACGCGACATTCGGGTGGTGGATTGCCTTCCGTTGCTAGGGACCGGAAAGCTGGATTACGCGACACTAAACGCCCTCGCTGCAGAATGAGCATCAATGGACTTGTAAGAAGAAACTTGGTTGAGACGGGCAGGGCGTTTAGTGACCTCTCTGGATGAAAAAGTATTCTCAATTTCGCTGTCTTTGGAACTCGCCTCCTTCCCTGTTCAACAGGGAAATCAGACCCGAGACCGGTTCGCACGAGACTGGGTCCACAGCCAGGCAGTTCCATAAAACTCGCGATACCTGACGCAGCGCCAGATAGTGCCCAAGTTTCGGTGGGTTGTGGAGTGGGGGCGCTGCTGCGGAGGCCCGTACAACGCGTTAACGGCGCAAAATTCCCCAGGTGTCTGGACTGGCGATTTCCGCGATACGCGAAGCGGTGCATTCAGAGGGTTGCGATGCGCTCGCGTTGCGCTTTCCACTCGGCCGGAAGCTCGTGGCGCAGGCACCAGTCGGACGTCAGCCCCAGAGGCTGCGTACCATTCGTAATGTCGCGGACAAGGTCAGGTGCCAGGAACGCCAGAGCGATGAGTTTCTGAACCCGCCTTTTGGATGTACCGGTACCCGCGACGATAGCCTCATAACTCTCACCGTCTTTCAACTGCCGATGCCATTGATTGGCAAGTGCGACATTCTCGACGAGCACCTGATCGACATTAGCAGCACCGTCGCCAACAATGTTTTCATCTCAACGCCTCTTTGACGCTCACTGAACGGCAGCTCGCGAGGGAGGTCCTCTGGATCACATTCCGGCTCAGCGCCAACAAGTTTTTGGGTCTGACTGGCATTGAGATCGATCGTCAGGCTTCCCGGAGCGATCCAAACCCGTTCCACGATTGTGAGGGCTTCGCGCGCTTCAGGTATTGGAGTTTCGGTCCCCGGGAACATTTGGATATTAGTCGCGGGGGCAAGCTGCCCAATTCGGTCTTGAACTGCACGTGCAATCGCAGCCTCCAATGCTGGCGCAGGGATGCGCTATGTGCGCTGCTTCTCTTCCGCGCGGGTTTCCACCCGTCACCAGCCTTTGCGAGATGTAATAGCGATACCACTTTTTCCCTTTCTGCGCGTGACTGGGGGTCAGGCGCTCGCCAACCTCATCAATAATCTTGCCCGCGAGCAGCGATGGATCATGGTGCTGTTTGGTGTTCCGTGACTTCGAAGCCTTGCCGGTCAACCGAGCCTGCAGGGCATCCCATCGCTCAGGATCAATGATGGCGGGGTGCTGGCCATCAAAGACTTGTCTCTTATGGCGAATGCGACCGGCATAGATCGGGTTTGTCAGGATATGGTGTGGCTGGCCGCGCGACATGATCTTGCCGCCCCTGAGATTGCAATCAGGAGCACGCCTCAATTTGGAGCGAAGTCGCAATCGTCCGGCAGCCTCCTGAACCAGGCTCATGGCGCCCCACTCTTCATAGAGGCCATAGAGCGTGAGGACTGTCTCTGCTTCGGTGTGGTTGATACTCAGGGCGCGGCCATCGGGATCGTATCCGGGCCGATGTTCGAGCCGCCGGTGTTTCCCGTTGGTCCCAGTCCAATCGCGGTTTTCGTGGCCGCGCCGATGTTCCGAAGACTCAGGCCGAAGAATTCGCGGGTATCGCGCTGCCGCACTGCCCAGACGAGCATGTGCCAGTGGACCCGCACGTGCTCGCCCGTCGAGACCAGGGACAAAACGTGCGCACGCTCAAGCTTCCGGAAGTTCGCAGCGAAATCTGCGCCCCTGTCGGCGGCGGCGTCGAGTTCTGCCCGCACATAGGGACGGATCGGAGACCCTAAAACGGAGACAGCGAACGACGGCAGGGGATTCTGGAGATCATGACGACGCGTTTGGTGGGGCACACTCCACGCTTACGGGCACCGTAGCAACCGGGTTGATTCACCTGAGCGCCCGCC
>NZ_CALJXO010000315.1:0-8395 GCF_937988555.1 uncultured Boseongicola sp.
TTGAAATTGTCTTTGCAGTGTTTGCATCGCAGGGCTCTCATGCAAAGCCTTGGGCAGTGCATCAAGAGCACGTTGCGCGCGCGCAAGCTCGCGCAATGCATCGTTATTGCTTTGAGGCTTATGACTGCCTGTACTGCGCACAATCGATCTGACTGCCGGTGCCGATTTTCTTGGTATCATCGTCAGTTCAAGGTCAAGCGCATGGGCAAGTGATGCAAGGCTTGAGAGCCGCAGGTCAACCGCATTGCTCTCGATCTTTGAGATGTGCGATTGCGGCACGCCTGAGCGAGCGCTAAGCTCTCTTTGGCTTAACCCTTTGTTTTCGCGCGCTTCCTTCAAGGCTTCCGCGATATTTTCACTAGCGTAACTCATCTTCTGATCTACCTTCACATATCAAGAACCACACTTGATATAAAATAATGTATCACATCTTCAGCACGCCAAGCAAGTCGTGATCTATTAATATAGATCATTGGAGCATTTTGATCTACTATAATGTATCACTGTTCCGCACTTATCATGCCCATTGAGTGCCCTGTATCCGAGGAAATAGGACGAAACCCCGCTAGGTAGGATGCGCTCCAATAGAGAGACATCTGGCGCGATGCCTCTTCACGTTTTTTCCATGCCTCGCTGTCGGCTTCATGGTCGAGACAAGTGAAAACATAAGCTTCTTGCCCGCCATGCTCTTCGACGATCCCATCAGGCAAGAAATACGAGCGGTAGCCAGTTTCTGTGATGGGGATTGGTGCGTCGTTCATGGCGGCGATCTCCAAATGATCAAAATCTGATTTCCAGCGACGCTTCCAAAAAACGATGCGTATCGTTACGCCGCGCCAGCCGATCTGGCTGGTGATGGGGGCACCCATCCGAGTTTGCGGATGTCGGCGTCGAAGTCTTCGAGGCTGCGATCAGTCGAATTGAGCAAGAGCTTGGGCTCGACGCTCAACCGCGCGCCATTGTCTTCCATGAGAAAGAAGGGCGTCGCCATGCACACGCTGTTTGGTCCAAGATTGACGGCGCAGAAATGAAGGCGATCAACCTTTCCTTCTATAAGCGCAAACTGACGACGATCTCAAAGCAGCTCTTCCTAGAGCAAGGCTGGCCGATGCCCGAAGGGCTTCGCGATCCAAGAAAGCGTGATCCCCTCAAATTCACTTTGGAAGACTGGCAAAAAGCCAAGCGGACGGGCCTGAACCCAAAACAGACCAAAGTTCTGCTGCGGGAGTGTTGAAATATCTCAGATAGTCGCGAGAGTTTCGAAGCTGCTCTACGTGAGAAAGGACTCTGGCTTGCGCATGGTGATCGACGCAATTTCGTTGCGGTCAATTGGAAGGGAGAAACACACTCACTGTCCCGCGCGTGTGGAGCAAAAGTCAAGGAATTGAAATCCCGGCTCGGCGATCCTCATCAGTTGCTATCTGTGGACGAAACGAAGGCATTTATCGGTGCACTTCTGCCTCCGAAGCTACAGGCATGGGCTGAGGACGCGCATGCCAAGGCAAAACAGGCGAACCTTACCCTTCAGTTTCAGCGAGAACAGATTGTCGAGCGACATAGAAAGGCGCGCGCAGATGAAAGATGCCCAAGAGACGCGCCGCATCACCGAAGATCGAAAGCGCGCCGCGTGAACCCCGCGCGGTCTGCGTGGTCTTTGGCGTTGGATTTCCGGCAAGAACCGAAAGATCAGGCAGATCAACGAGGCTGAGATTGGTCCGGAGCAAGTTCGAGACCGCGCTGAGCGGCAAGCGCTGATTCAGAGACGGCGGGCTTTGCAGCGCACGTTCGTCGCCGTCCGCAGAAGTCAGCGGGACACGCTCGAAACGCTGTTTCGCGATATTGCGCATGCCATGTCCGTTGGCCGCGTACCGGAGACGAAAGTGCGGAAACCTCGAACGCGCAATCGCGACCGGCAGCGCGGGCGCGACCGAGACAATGGTCCTGAATTCAACCAGTAACCTAAGAAAGGAGGTCGCTATGCGACACACAATTATGCTCAATCTGGACGAGGCCCATGCCCGTCAACTGAATGATCTGAGGCAGAATTTTCACTTGGCTGCCGAGGACCCTGTGCGTTTGGCCATCCGGCTGACCCATACGAGACACAAACAAAAACCCGACGTCCTGGTGCCTGAGTTCAAGCCCAGAGCAGCCAAAGAGGATTGCTATGAGGACGATGATAACAGCCCCTGTTAAAGTGCGAGGCACTTAGAAACCGCTAGCCCTATTTTGGCTGATACACTCCGGTTCTTTGTTGATCGGCTAAGTTGGTCAGCTGCTATTCGCCAAGATTTAGAACAGCCTCTAGAGAGGCAACGAGCTCGGCACGCCGGGTTGGATCGAGTTTGTCTAGGTTCCCCGTCGCGCGCATCTTCGGCATGAGTTCTTTGGTTATCAGCGGGGGCTGCTACGCTTTCAGCTACTGAGGTGAGGAAGGCGCGAAGACCAACTCAGGCAGCACAACGCTCCACTCATCTCTCTTAAGCGAAGGCTGATACTCTTCGGCAGAGTCGTCACGCACGCGCGTCGTAATTGCGTAAACTGTGCCATGAAGGAACGTGGCGTTCGGCGGCGGGGTAAATTTCTTGGCCAATCGACAAACTAAAATTCCGTCTCGATCGGTCAGCTGCCAGCTGTTCGCCAGCTGTCTTAAGAAGACTGGATCACCAGCGTTGAGCCGTTCAAGAGCCTGCAGTGAGGCGTTGCCATCGTAAAGCCTACCAGCGAAGCTCAAATCGACCTCTGAAGGATCAAGTGTTCGATAATGTTTTCCGCACTCTGAAACATCAACGGCACCATGGCCTCGCGGGCGGGTCAAAAATGGCTCGTCATTGAGCCCATCTAGGATTGGATGGCGGCTCCCAATTGTGACGAGAGCCAAGCTGCGACGGGCGCGCGTCATCGCCACATAGTGGAGCCGCCGGGCTGCGTCGCGGTCTTCCCCCTTAGATTGTCTATCCCAAGCACCATCGAGAACCACGACGTCGTCAAACTCTAGTCCTTTGGCCCGGTGAGCCGATAGCAGAAGCAGCCCACTTTGACGCTTGCGGATGTCACGCCCCCACTCGGCGAGCCACTCCAGGATGTCCTTGCGATCCGTCTCGCGATCACCAACCTCATCCACGAATTCGTCTACGCCTTCTCTTAGGATGGACCACCAGGGTCCTTCCGGTTGGTCGTCCATCCATCCGGACAGTTCCGAGACATGAAGACCCGAGCGATCCCGACCTCTCAGCCATTTTACAAGCGATTGAGTTTCGCGAAGGCGCCAAAAATTCGGAAGATCAGCGTTTGCTGTCTGAACGGGAATGCCACGCGCCTCGCAATAACTTCGCACTGGCTGAAGATACTTCCAGTCGCGCGCAATAATCGCTGTCTTAGCCCAATCCCAATCCGGCACGAGTTTAGAAAGTCGCTCCAGCTCTTCAACTGCAAGAACTGCCTGAGTCTGATGATCGCCCGCATCCTTTAGGACTTGCACGCGTCCCCGACCTACATTGTCGAGGCGCTCTAACTCGCCACCTGCCCGATCATTCTTACGGGCCCGATTTACATCGATGTCATGACCCGCTTTCATCCGATTGGATGCCGGTGCGATAACCTGGTTCGACGCACGGATTATGGTGTCTGTCGAGCGGTAGTTCTCTACCAGATATGTCGGCTGGGCTTTGTAGTCTTCTTCAAACCGACGAATAAACTCCACGGAAGCGCCAGTGAACGCATATATGTTCTGGTCGTCATCGCCGACAGCAAACAAACTGAGACGCCGGTCCTCGTCTTCGATTGAGCGGCCCGCAACAGCGGCAATGAGTTCATATTCTTCAGGACCGATATCCTGGTATTCGTCCACCAGAAACCAGCGATATCCCTCGATAAGTGTATCCCGCTGCGCTTCGGCCTCGTCGCGCGAGAGCCCGTCACCCTTCAGAAGAGCCGCCGCTTGGCCCATGATTTCATCGAAAGCAACGCTGTTGACCTTCTCAGCCTGCTTCGCAAAGCTGGCCCCAACCATACGCATGGCGAGACCATGACAGGTGGAGATCGTGACACCGCGCGCATCGTCACCGATGAGTTCGAAAAGTCGTCGCCGGATTTCAGTCGCGGCATGGCGATTATAGACCAACGCAAGAATTCCGCGCGGGTTCTCACGCTTTGCACGAATAAGGTAAGCAATTCTGTGGACGAGAACTCGTGTCTTCCCAGAACCCGGCCCCGCCAAAACCAAGACATTCGTTTGCTCACGGTCATCTGCAACGATGCGCGCCTGGATGGAGTTTCCGAGGCCTTCGACAATCGTGCGCCATGATTCCGGCGTCGTCTGTCGCCGTAGCTCTGCGCTTCGTCCCGGAAGCCATTTCTCAACAAACGTTTCACGATCGGATGTGAAATACTCGTCCGCGAGCTTCAGTGCATCGCTCAAAGACTCCAAACCACGTTCGGCGTATGTGGCCATAATATGAGTTTGAAGAACTTGCTCTTGATAGTGAAGTTTAAGCGGCTCGAAATCGGATTCTGTAAAGAGGCGGCTACCAGGTTCAAGATTAATCGTCATGGCCGACCTAAAAATCGTTAGGCCTTTTCCAAGGGTTATTACTCCTTGTTCATGCAGCCAAAGGAGTGCCCGATCGAGAAGCTTTGTTGGATCTGTAACGGCGCTACTCAGTTCGAAGTCGCTGTTTAGAGCCTCCATCAGAGCCCCCAGCGTCGTTTCTATCTGGATATCCTTGCCTCTTGTGCGCTCAGGGGCGGCTTCTTGGAGTGCATTGAGCAAAACTCGTCCAGCTAGGCGCCTAAGTTGGGCTGTAACCGAAAGCGCCTGCCATGTTCGGCGAAGCTGAACAGAAAGATGCTCCCTATCAATTTTTCGCACCTGCAGACTGCCAATACCATCGCTATCGTCGCGACCATCTCTGGCGACCCCGCGTAGGAGCTGGTCAACAATATCTGGACGTACGGTGGCATGACCCGCGTCTCGTAGCTCCTGCGAGGCGGTCTTCAGATTGAGTGTCGATGACACGCCCATTTCCAGATCAGGTGCAAATTCGCGAATTTTGTCTATCAGGTCTTTTTCGAGACTATTGGCTTCAAGCAAACGCTTTTCCGAGGAGTCCTCAACGCCCAAATGGACAAAGATCGTAATCGCCGTATCATTTGAGGCAATTCCAAGGGTTTCAAGGTCATTGAGCGCCTTGCGCATTTGTCCAGGTGAAAACCCTGCGATCCCGCATAGCTCATCGGTGGAAATGCCCTGATCCGGTGGGGCGTTGATCAGGCTTTGAACAAGGGATTTCAGCTTTAGACGATACCCTTCGGTGAAGTCGGCCTTGGCAATGATGTTCCCAGCGTCCTCCAGCGTGCGTACTTTTAGGGAGGATGGAAACACCCGGGTGCGGTTCTCTTCGCGGCTCAGCAAGACGGATTCCTCAAGCCAGGAAACTGCCGTCTTAACCCGAGTGTCATCTGTCGTAGAGTCACGTTCAAACTCGAGTTCTTTCTCTTCGCGAACGATCTCACCGGGCGTGGCGACCACCTCTCCCTTTTGCTTGGTCCGGCGATCCAACCGTCTCAGAGACTTAAGAATTGCCCCAATTTCACGTTTTTCTAATCGGGAGCGGGCAGACAAGCTGAACTGACGTTCGATGTCGTCGCGACTGAAGAGCAGGATGCATCTCGCGTGATCGCGATCGCGGCCGGCGCGCCCCGCCTCTTGCAAGTAGTTCTCGAGTGATCCCGGGATGTCTGCGTGCACAACAAGCCGGATGTCTGGCTTATCAATGCCCATCCCAAAAGCATTGGTGGCAGCAATGACCCGCAGCTCGCCACTTGCGAATTGCATTTGCACGTCGCGCTTTTCTTCAGGCTTAAGGCCCGCGTGGTAATACGCGGCCGCGAAACCGCGCTCTTTCAAAAAATCCGCAACATTCTCGGTAGATGACCGTGTCGAACAGTAGATAATCGCTCCGGAAGAGCCACTCTTCGGCAATGCTTCTTCGAGAACCATAACTACATCGCCGAACTTCTTAGCTTTGTCCGTCGGGATGATCTCGAAAGAAAGATTGTCACGTTTTGCACCTCCGTCCAGCAGTAGCAGATCGAGACCAAGCCGCTCACGAAAGTGCGCCGTAATATCTTGAATAACGTCAGGTTTTGCCGTGGCAGTCAGATTGATGATTGGGGCGGGTGGCTCATCACCTGAGTATTCTTTGATAAATCGACCAACATATCGGTAGTCCGGTCGGAAATCGTGCCCCCACTTTGAGACGCAATGTGCCTCATCAAGCACCCAGTAGCCAACTTCCCGCTGTTTAAGAACGGAGCGCACAGACGGGCTTCGAAGCTGCTCTGGAGAGATGAGCAGCATGGCCGCGTTTCCAAGCCTGACTTGGTTCAGTGCGTCATTTCTTTCAGGCAAAGAGAGCATGCCATTTATTGTTACACTGGACGTGATCCCCTGCCGGCGCATCCCTTCAACCTGATCCGCCATTAACGCGACAAGAGGCGAGATAACCACGGTGAGTGCCCCGGTCTTTTGAAACTGCGACAGCGCAGGCAATTGGTAGCACACTGATTTTCCCGTACCGGTCGGCAAAATGCCCAGGATTGACGATTTGGCAATCGCCGCTGCCACAATCGCTTCCTGGAGCGGACGACCATCTGGCCCTACTGGCTTTGGCCTAAAGTCGGGGAAGCCAAACCACCTATCGAGAAGCCCCTTCGGATCGTTTTGCGTACGGCACCACCGACAGTATTGATCGTTGCACGGTTTGTCGCGCAAACGCCGCACGATCTGGCTCGCCTCGGGGAATTGGTGCCGTACCCAGGGTGCCATGACAGAGTCTCCGCCTGCCACTGAAATCCAAGAAAGCGCATAAGCAAGCGGCCAGCCGTCACTTTCGGCTTCAGGGATAACGGTCTCAATCTGATGCTCGCAGGCTTGGCCTTTTAGGAGCCCGCGAATTGCCGTCTGACCTTCGATTGTGCTTGGTCTTTGGGCTCCCCTCACATGAGCAAAGACAGCGTCAAAGCCTTCATTCGCAGGGAGACTGGTCGCCAAGTAATGATAGGCGCGCGTGATCTCCGGATCAGTCCTATCGATCTCAGAGAGCGTTTCCACCTGATTGGCCAGAACCGTTAGGATAAGCTCTGCATCCAATTCAGGGTCATTGACGTGTCCAGCTTGAAGCCGGCCGTCTTGATAGTGTTTCACCAGATGATGGTAAGGGTTCCGTGGGAAAGCGAGTGGATTGAGCCAAAGGGTGTCAATCATCGGCTTTTCAAGCAGCCTCAGGTCGCGTTTGTTCGCTTCCAAATGACGAGCATCAAAGTTGATGAAGTTATGCCCAAGCAGGAAGTCAGCTGGATCAGAGAATTGGTCCAAGGATTGGAGCGCGCTATCGAGACTACCTTGCATGTAAACGCAAGAATCCTCCACTCCATGACGCACTCCGGCAAAGCTTTGAAGTCGATTGGTCTTCGGATAGATCTCCAGATCGATCGAAACACACCTCTCAAGGAGCGTGTCCGCGCGTGACGCTATAGGATGAACCCCGTCTTCCAAGAAACTGATCTTTCACTGCCTGCCTTTAAGTTGAGTTATCCACAGGAAGTGTGAATTATCAAAGGCGGAGATATATGTTCTTGTTGTGTTCCCTGGAGTTGCAAATGTGTGTTGCCGAATAGGCAGTGAATATTGGTCTCTACTTCTTCGTGACATTCGCTTCGACGACAAACCCACCGAAGCGATCAAAGGCGTTCCCTGCTGTTCCTATCTCTTTCATCCCGGTGTTTGTCAAAGGAGTTGTCCGCCGATTTCACGCGGTGTCTCTGATTTCAGAGGCGCTGATCTCGTTTTCGGGGTTGAGCCCGCCACTGGTGCAGTGTCGCCTCCGATATCCCTTCCTCCTGCGATAATTGCCGCACAGGCAGGTTGTTTGGAGGCAGCATCCGCTTCAGCACTGCAGCCTTGCGTTCCGGTGAATATCCCATGTCATCATCCTATCCCGCCCACCTGAGAAATAGAGAAAAGTAGAGAAGCGGACAACATCCCTGACGCAGGGGGTCTGCGTCGTACCCAAGGCACAATTCGCAGCGATTCACCCGAATGGCAGCCATGGATCATCTATTTTCTGCGTTCCTTACAGCAGCAGAAGAAAAATCTAGAAAAGAAAATCGAACGCGAGCGTCTTGTAATCGACAAGCTGCCTGAGCTTTCCGTTCAGATACTTGAGTTCGCCAAAGAGCGTGGCAAGATCACAATTGGGCAAGTGGTCATTATCACGAGCGCCAACCGTAATACCGTCAAAAAACACCTTCAGTCATTAGTTTCCGCGAACCATTTGGTACAACATGCAACAGGCAAAGGTACTTGGTACGGGCGAAAATAGCCACGGAGTTG
>NZ_CALJXO010000316.1:0-20357 GCF_937988555.1 uncultured Boseongicola sp.
GACACCCCCCACAAATCCGAGTATCGGCCCAAATCGACGTCCCTGTTCGCGCGTCATCTGCCAGTTTGGAGTTGAAATCCGCAACCCGATATAAAGAAAAACCACAGCCGCCATCGAAGCCATCAGAACCTCGGTCGGCAAGGTCGCCAGCAACACCGATCCAGGCACGACCCCAATCGCGGCCGTCGCCGCATGCGTCCAGGCAAAGCGACGATCAGTGATCTCGTGATAGAACGTCTTCGCCTGCCAAGAGTTCGACACGATATTCAGCACCGAAAAGATAGCCACCGCCATCGGTACGTCGAAGACCACAGCCAAAACCGGCACCCCAACCAAGGGTGCGCCAGCCCCGGTCGCGCCCTTTAGCACACCTCCGGCAGCGATCCCGCAAAAGGCGAGTGTGATCAGCGTTGCATCCATTGCCCCGGTATCCGCTGCTACCCCTTCAACGTCCAGTCCAAACGATAGAAAACCGATACCTTGTCGGCATCCCGGGTTATCCGCTTACTTCTCCTATCCTCTTACCGCGTCGTCATAACATCCATGCGATCAACCTGCCTTTTCAAAAGCAAAATCGACACGGCGCTAAGAGACGTTGCAAGCAATGAAAGTACCAATGCATCTCTAAAACCCCCTGTTGCATCGAAGATAGCACCCCCAATCCAAGGTGCGATGAAGCCGGCAATACCCCAGGCGGTAAAGATAAACGCGAAAAGGGCGGCGAACCGATCTGGACCAAAAATGGATTGCGTGGCCGATGGCACTGCCGAGGCCATCACTCCGTATCCAAGCGCCACCAGACAAAGCCCCACCCCAAGTTCAATTCCGCCGCCGCCCAAAAGCGTCAATAGTAATCCAAGCCCACTGATACTCACCGCTGAGGCAAGCCCGATCAGCGGTGACCGACAACGATTGACCCATGCAACCGACAGCCGTCCAAGCGTGTTTCCCAAAGCTATGCCGCCAAGCGCCGCTGTCGAAAGGAAAAGAGAAACTTGTGCTGCGTCCAATATCCGTGCGGCAAGTCCAAGCACCATCAAGCCAGAAAAAGACCCAAAGGCGAAGAGTGCCCATAAAAGAAAGAGGATTGTCCGCGAAGCTTTTGGGCTGGGGACCACCTCAGCTACACCCGGAAAGGCGTCAACGTTCGCTTTGTTTTCTGTTGCGAAAACCAGCAGTACGCTTGATGCCAAAAGCGAAAGGATGAGCGCCCAAAGACCGTCCAGCCCCCAACCGGCGTCGTCAAGAACCCGCCATAACGGTCCAAAAACTGCTCCGCCAAGCCCAAATCCTGCAACCATGACCGGAGTCGCAATCCGAAAGTGCTCAGACCGTGCTGCGATGCTTAGGGCCGTGATATAGATCGCCCCACTCATGCCGCCGAATCCGAAACTGAACCCAGTGACAAACATCCAATAGGTATCGGCGCGCACCGCGATCACCAAAAACGCCACAGCGCCCAACCCGAACCCGATAAGACACCGCACCGCCGAGGCACGCTGAAGTAGATAGGGCGCAAAGATAACTGCCAGAGTGAAGCAAACGACAGAATACGAGAAAACCAGACCCGTCTCGGCCGTCGAAACGCCAAATGCCTTAGCAAGTGGCAATCCCAGCGCACTCCAGCCATAGAGACCGCCCGCAGCGGCGCAAACTAGCCATACCGGAAAAAGCCTCAGGACGTTCAAGACCAGGTTCCCTGTTGTGGAGACAGCCTGGCCCAGAAATTCCTTGGGCCAACCTGCAGAACAAACTTGTACCTACAAATATGTTAAGTCAATATATCTCAGCAGGCGTGTCGGTAAAGGAATGACAGGTGACCATGACGCCCTCCGCTCAGGCAGTTGTAAGTGGCGCGGCTTTGACTCCCTTCGACCGCCGAAAAGATGGCACCGGATTCCGTGACTGGTCGCGGGACGCCTTCAATGCGGCGCTGGTGATGTCGACGCTTGAACCACAAGACCTCGACGCAATCATTGTCGCCTCGGAAAGCGATTTCTTTTCCCTGCAACTGAACCCCGCTTCAATTCTGGCGACCGACCTTGGATTGACAGGCTGCGCGGCAATGCGTTGCGAGGGCGGCGGCGCTTCCGGGCAAGTCGCAGTGCATGCCGCGGTTGACGCAATCGCATCGGGGCGGATGCGGCACGTTCTGGTCATCGGCGTGGATCCCTCCGCCTCAAGCCTATCAGGCGATGCCATGCGCGGCCTCTACGGACATTCATTTGACACATGGAGCGATGGACTGACCGGCGTCACATCCACCGCGCTCTACGCACTGTCCTATAAGGCCTTTGCAGTAGAATTTGGCACCACCGAAGAAGATCTCGCCACCGTTACCATTCAAAACCGCGCAAACGCGCTCCAAAATCCGAATGCACACCTGAAACGCGCAGATACCGCCGACCAAATAAGCCAAAGCCCACTTGTCGCCAGCCCTTACCGAAAGCTCCATTGCTCCCCCCTAAGCGACGGCGCAGCCGCCCTTATCCTGTCACACGTCAACGCAGCACCCGCCGCGCGAAAACACGCCCCCCGCATCGCAGGTATTGGGGCTGCAACGGATCACATGCACATCGGAGCAAGGGCAAAGCCCGGAAATTTCAGCGCAAAAACCAGCGCCATGCTAAGAGCCACCCGCATGGCCGGTATCACGCCGGATGATGTAGGATTGGCCGAGGTTTATGACGCCTACGCAGGCGCGCAACTTCAGGCTTTGCAGGCCTTGGGCCTAAGCGATAATGCTGCGAAAGACATGCAGGCGGGCGTCTTCTCTCCCACCGGGACTTGTCCAACAAATCTGTCCGGAGGCCTTATGGGACAAGGTGCACCGGTCGGTGCGACCGGGGTCGGCCAGACAGCAACCTGCGCGCTTTTGCTTGAAGGGCGGTACCATGAGAAGCTGCAAACGCAGACAATCCCGCGCTACGCCCTGGCCGACACGCACGGCGGCCTTTGCACCAATGCGAACGTGACCATCCTAAGCCAAGGTCCGGGCGCATGATCCAACATGATCTTCACCTGCGCTACAATCTGGCCCCCGGTTGGCTCGAGCCTTATGTGCAAGGGCTCCAGAATGGTGACGCCATCGCGTCAAGTTGTACCAATTGCAGCCACACTGCCTTCCCACCTCAATTAACCTGCGGTTGCGGAGCATCGGAGCGTCGTTGGGTGAAACTCGACGGATATGCCGATATCATCCACAAAACCGAGGGGCCGGACGGAAGTTTCGCATTGGTTCGCTTCAAAGGTGCGGACACCGCGACGGTTGTACGACTTGAAGACCTGCCCATTCAGGATTTGCACGGCCAAATCACAAAATCAGCCAACCAATTACCTCAACTGGTTCTTGGCCCACTCCCTGCGAAGGCACCCCTATGACGTCTCCCATTCCCATTCCAACCGAGCGCCTTACCGAACTGAACCTTGCGGCCAAGGAAGACGGTCATCGGATTGTCTGGTCGCACGACACCAACATCTTCCACATGACCCTCGGTAAATTCCTGTCGCCCGACCAGCGCAACAAACCCGCGATGATCTTTGAAGCGCCGGATGGCACAACCCAAGTTCAAAGCTTCGCCGAAATCGATCGCCAATCCACGAATCTGGCCGCTTGCCTGCGGTCGTTAGGCTACGGGCGTGGCAGTTTTGTGGGCTTGCACACAGGACAACATCCCGACACCGCAGTCGCCCATATGGCGGTCTGCAAATTGGGAGCAATCGCCGTTACCCTGTCACAGCTTTATGGGCCAGATACGCTACTCCACGCGCTAAACGATTGTGCGTTGCCGGTGATCCTTACCGACGGCAACGCCTGGGGGCCAATGCGCGCGCATGGCTCCGGCGTCCCGCATCTGAAGCATGTCTTGTCGCGCACTCCACAGAACGGTGATCTGGACCTTGCCGAAGCCTTGGAAACCGACGCGCCCGACTTCCTTCCCGAATTCGGCGGCGCCGATGACGCTGCCCTTTTGATGTATACCTCCGGATCGACGGGAAAGCCGAAAGGTATCTTGCACGCCCACCGTATTCTTGCAGCCTATACTCCCTCCATTCGCTTGTTTTTCAATCTCAGCATCGACGACGAAGATGCAGTTTTCTGGTCTCCGTCAGACTGGGCCTGGGTTGGCGGGCTTCTCGATATGGTGTTCCCCGCTTGGATGGCCGGACGCCCGATCGCAACCTCGCTGGAGCGTTTCAACGCGGACTATGCCTTTAAATTCATGGCCCGCCACAAAGTCACACACACCTTTCTTGCGCCAACCGCGATCAAGCGCCTTGCTCAAACCTCGGCCCCCCGCGATCAGTATGATCTGTCGCTTCGGGTGATCTGCACCGGAGGCGAAGCATTGGCGGCCGAAACGCTCAACTGGAGCGAAGTAAACCTCGGTGTTGTCTGCAACGAGTTTTACGGCATGACCGAGGTCAATCATCTGATCGGCAATTGCGCGGCCGTGTTCCCGCGACGTCCGGGGTCGATGGGACGCGCCTACCCCGGCCACGAGGTATTCCTCGTCGACGGCGATGGCATCGAGGTCAAGCCGGGGGACCCCGGCGAGATTGTCACCAGCGCCAGTTCTCCGACGCGTTTTTTGGGCTACCTCAACAATCGCGAAAAAGACGCCGCAATGCAGCTTGGGCCCTACTTGCGCACCCATGATCTCGCGGTAAAGGACACTGACGGGTACTTTTGGTATAAAGGTCGCTCGGACGATCTGATCAAGTCGTCGGGCTTTCGCATAGGCCCGGTGGAAATCGAAGAATGCCTCCTTTCCCACAAAGATGTTGCCGAAGTCGCAGCCATACCCAAACCCGACACAGACCGAGGCGCTATTGTAAAAGCTTTCATCAAACTCCGTGCTGGTTGCGAGGGAACAGACGCCTTGAAAACAGATCTTGCGGACCACGTGCGAACCCGCCTCGCGGCGTACAAGGCCCCCCGCGAAATCGAATTCGTTGACGCCTTTGAATTAACGTCTTCAGGCAAGATAAACCGGCGATCCTTGCGCACCATGGAAGTCGCAAAAGCTGAGGAGCACAGATGAAAACCATTGCCCTCCTCCGTGAAGTCGTACGTTTCATAGCGACCGAACAAGGCTTGCGCATTGGGGCCGACCAAATAGCAGTGCCCGACGGCATGCAGGTCACAAATCCTTCGACAGGCGGCGCATTGACGACAGTTGCTCGCGCAGGTGCCCGCGAGGTCGATCTGGCTGTGCAGGCCGCGAAAGGAGCCTTTGAAAGCGGGCCCTGGCGCAGCATGAGCCCCGATGATCGATGCCGCACACTTCGGCGTCTGGCGGAGTTGATCGAGGAACGCGCCGCAATATTCGGGCAACTCGATGCTCTGGACAGTGGCAAGCCTTTTGCCGTGGCCCGCGACGTGGACGCAATTTGGTCCGCGCGTCATTTTCGCTATTTCGCAGGCTGGCCGGACAAGATCGAAGGCGCCACCATTCCCGTTAGCACACCCGACCGTCTGAACTACACCCGGATCGAACCCGTCGGGGTGTGCGGTCTGATCACGCCCTGGAACTACCCGCTTTTGATGGCGGCGTGGAAGCTGGCCCCCGCCCTTGCCGCGGGCAACACTGTCGTCCTGAAGCCCTCCGAAGAAACGCCGCTTTCGGTGCTTTATCTTGCGGACGTTGCCCTTGAAGCTGGACTTCCGCCCGGCGTCTTAAACGTCATTCCCGGTTTTGGCGCTGACGCAGGTGCCGCCCTTGCCGCGCATCACGATGTGGCCAAAATAGGGTTTACCGGCAGCACCGCCACGGGGCGCAAAATCATCACCGCCTCTGCAGTCAACCTAAAGAAAGTATCGCTAGAGCTTGGTGGAAAAGCGGCCAATATCTTGTTCCCGGATGCGGATCTCAAGTGCGTAATCCCCGGCGCATTCTGGGCCAACTTTGGCAATAACGGCCAAAGTTGTACGGCTGGATCACGGCTGTTGGTACACGAAAGCTTGCACGACGAGGTTGTCGCAGGTCTGACCGAGATGGCTTCAAATCTCAGCACGGGCCCGGCATGGACGATCCCGGCCACGACCTTGGTCCAGTTATCAGCGAAAAGCAGATGATTATGATATTGGGGCATGTTGAGACAGCAAAAACCCAGGGAGCCTACATTCTGGCCGGTGGCATGCGGGCCGGGGATCAAGGCTGGTTCGTCCCACCGACAATCGTAGGCGGAGTTCGCGATGACATGACAATTGCGCAAGAAGAAGTGTTTGGGCCCGTGCTGTCAGTCCTCACTGTCAAGGATGATGCCGAGGCCCTGCACCGCGCGAACAACACCCCCTACGGCCTGGCTGCCGGGCTTTGGTCGCAGGATGTCACCCGCGTGCGCCGTATGGCCGACGCCCCTCAGGCCGGCACGGTCTGGGTGAATTGCTGGGGCGAAACCGACGCAGCCTCTCCCTTTGGCGGCGTCAAGCAATCCGGATACGGACGCGAGATGGGCCGTGATGCTATCTCATTTTACAGCCAGACCAAAAGCGTCTGGATCGCGTGAGGATAAAATAATGGAAACTGAAACCACGCCAAAATACGAACACGCCTACCGCGTTATTCTTGGTCGATTGAAGGATGGGCGATACTCAATCGGGGGGCGCATGCCGACCGAAGGCGAGCTTGCCAAGCAGTTCGACGTCAGCCGCGTCACGATACGGCGCGCGCTCGATATGTTGGTGCAGGACGGGTACGTGGAAAGCAAACAAGGCAGCGGCTATACCGTTTTAACCCTGTCGCCTGCCTCAGATACCTGCCTCACCTCGTTCACCGACGCGATGCTGCGGGCGGGTCATGAACCAACTTCGCGTTTTCTGTCGCTGGACCATTTTGACGCCGACGCGCCTGAACTTGCGCATCTTCCACCTGAAATGGCGAATCTTAACGTCACCCGCGTCAACCGACTGCGGCTTGTCGACCAAATGCCACGCATGCTGGTAATGACCTATGCTCCAAGCACTCTTTTGAAAGGCGCTACCAGCCTGGACTTTCCAGAGAAAGGGCCGGAGCAATCCATCCTCCGCATCCTTAGCCGTCGTTTCCAAATGGAATGGTCCGCCGCGTGCGAAGACATCAGCCCCGTTTTGGCAGACGCCGAACACGCGCATATCTTCGGCGTCGAAATCGGCGTTCCCCTGCTGAAACAAGCCTGTTCTGCCTACGATGATCAAGGTCAGATGGTCTTTCACGAAGATGTTTTTCGCAACGGCCCCGTCAGCTTCAACCTTACGCCGCGCGCCCGTTCTCCTCGCCATTAATCAGGAACTGCACCATGCCAACTTTTGAAAAACTGTCCCCCGACTTGATGGCCGAGCGTCTTACTTTGCCAAAAGGTGGCCCAGTGCGGCTTTTGATTGATACCGACACAGCCAACGAGATTGATGACCAATACGCGCTGGCCTGGGCATTGCTGTCGCCCGAGAAAATGACTGTTGAAGCTATCACTGCCGAACCGTTTTCTTTTGCCCACCATCAACCAGAACTCCTCGCCGCCGAACGCGCAATAGAACAAGGCGGACGCCGCAAGGAGCACCTTGTCGGGGGCTTCCAGGGATGGATCGACCGCCTTCATGCGCAAGGCAGACGGGCGGCTGATCTGTCGTTTGTCGGCCCGGCGGAAGGCATGGAACTTAGCTACGTCGAAATCCTGCGAATATATGAAAAACTTGGAATGCCCTCAGATGGTAAGGTCTTTCGCGGCGCACCACACTACATGACCACGCCGGACGATATCGTGAATTCCGAGGCGGTCGACACGATCATTGATCTCGCCAAATCCGGTGATGAGCCTCTCTATATTGCGGCCATGGGATGCGTCACGAATATTGCGGCAGCCCTTCTGCGCGCGCCGGAAATTCTGTCAAAAATCATTGTGATCTGGACCTCGGCCTATCCATCAACCGCGCCGCATTGCAACCGTCCGTCCCTGAACCTTGTGCAGGACGTCCACGCATCGCGACTGATTTTCGACAGCGGCGTGCCGCATATCTACTTGCCCGGCTACCATATCGGGGCACAGCTGAAGATCTCGCGCCCGGAAATGGAAGCCTTCGTGAAGGGCAAAGGCGCGATTGGCGACTACCTTTGGGAACTGTATACAAACAACCCGCTGCACGAGATGTTTGCCATAACCGACCGCGAGCGCCGCACCTGGGTGATTTGGGACATCATCAATATCGCTTGGCTCATCAATCCCGATTGGGTGCCGACGTTTCTCACGTCATCCCCCATTCTGGACGACGATCTGTATTGGCAGAAAGACGCCGCCCGCCACCAGATGCGCGAAGCACATGATGTGCAGCGCGATGAAATTTTTCTTGATCTTTACAAGAAGTTAGATCGCGCTTCTAAGTAAAATCCCGCGCATCCAGGTGGCCGCGCATCCGGCGTTTCCCAAGAACCTCCATGCCCGTCCACGCGGCAAATTCCGCCAGTTCGGCAGCATAGTTGCCGGGCACCAAAACAAAATGGTGCTCTAGCCCATGCGCCATCACCGACGCCACCACATCTTCAACACCAGCCGCCTCGCCATCAATCACAAAGTCCCGCAACCAGCCACGACAGCCTGTAAATCCACTAGGCTCGCGCCCGGAAACCTCTGCGGTCATGCCAAAGAGTGCCGAGGCATTGCGAGCAATGCGAAAAACACTGACTGGACCGTCCCGGAACACCAGGTCGCTGATCGCCCCGTAGATCGGCCCCGCATCGGTTCCGCGTCCAATCATCGGATGGTTGATCCACCGCGCGCCGCGATCATCGGCAAGGTAAAGCGGACCTCCCCCGCCGTGCCACATCAATAGATCCCCCGCGTCAAGGTCCGGCTCGGTCATATCAAGCAAGTACCCCACGCGCCCGGTCAAAGATGCCGCAACCAATTGCGTCACAGCCCCCAGCACGTCCCCTTCCGAGGCAACGGGAAGCCCATGTGTTTCCTCCAACCATGTGAACGCGGCGCCAGGATGCATGCCCGGGTCGTCCTGCAACGCAGGCCAGTCGCTCACTGCAAGGGCTGCATAGCCTCCTGCTTTCGCCATATCCCGCAACGCGACGGCCGCGCGGGCCGTGAGGTCCATTTGAGTATCAGACACGCCTTTCACTGTGGCTGCCGCAGCCATTGCCGCAGCTTCCGACACGACCCTTGCGTCATCCAAAGCCCGCATCCGATCCGTCAGTTCATGAATGTCATGATTTGAAACCTCGACACCCAGCCGTGCCAGCAACTCCGAGGTAGACACTTCCATGTTGTAAAACGTCATCGCCAGCCCGCCGATCACGCCAATCCGCGCGCCCTCCAATGCCGTGGCCGCACGAATGGCACGGAGCGTATTGCCCAATCTCCCAAGCAGCGCCTCGCTCTCAGGAGCGCCGTGGTACCATTGCACCGGGCGGCTTCTAAGATCGCGTACCTGCCGAGCAATCGACATCGACATATTAAGCGAAACGAAATTGTTGAGCTGAACGTCATCCGTCCGCACCGGCTCGGGCACCGACCAAAAGCCCACACGAAACTCCGAGGCCGCGACCGTGCGCGCCACATCGCCCATCGTAAAACCGCCGTGCAGCAGCAATACGAAATCAGCTTTTTTTGCGCGACACAGATGAAGCGCCTTGCCTGTCTGCGCAGCATCCATCGGAACATCCGGGACCACAAAAAGCGAAACACCTTCCCTGGCACACAGGCTCGACAAAGCATCCTCTGCCCGATCCCAGACGTTATGTTTCTCAGGGAAATAGCTTGGCAAAGACGCCCGAATAAATGCGATTTTCATGAAAAGCTCCTCAGATCCGCAGATACCCACCGTCAACAACCAACGATGTGCCCATTACATATTTCGCAAGGTCAGACGCAAGGTAGATGCAGGCGTCAGCAACTTCGCTTGGTTCGCCCCAACGCCGGGCCGGGATCATATCAAGATACCCCTCGCCCGTTTCAGTCCCAATCACCGGATCGTCTTCGACGTTCATTTGCGTGCGCATAATGCCAGGGTTCACGTTGTTCACCCGAATACCCATGGGCCCAAGTTCATCGGCCAACGAATACGTCAGCAGCCGAACCGCGCCTTTGCACATGTTGTAATGACAAAAGCCGCCCGTCCCGCGCATACCAGCGATCGAGCACATATTGATGATCACACCGTTTTTGCGTTTGACCATTGCCCGCGCGGCCATTTGACTGCCGAAAAATACGCTTTTGACGTTCACATCCTGCATACGCTGATAGGTCGCCTCCTTGGCTTCCAGGAACGGCTCCTTTTGGAGAATTCCCGCATTGTTGACCATGATATCTAACCCGCCCCAAGCCTCGGCCTCATCGACCAACGCTTCAAGATCAGCGATCTTTGAGACATCGCAGGTGACGAACTTTGCACAGCCCGGATGACTTGCGTTCATCGCCTCTGCCGTCGGTGTGCCGCCTTCGCGCCCCTCAGGCCTAAGATCTGCGACGATGACCTTGGCCCCTTGTGCCACAAATCCTTCGGAGATTGCGCGACCATTGCCACTTGAACCGCCGGTCACAACCGCAACTTTTCCTTCAAGTAGCATATCCATCCCCTAACTTACGGCCTCGATCAGCCTTTGAAGCCGCATAACGCCTGTTTCCTGCAGCCACTTGCGCAAGACCGTCTCACCACCTTCGCCAAAGACATCTACCGCGTCCGACCAAATCGCACGCCCGCACATAAACCCATGAAACGTAACACCCGCCTCGACGGCCATCTTCAACGAGGCTTCAAATCGTTCAAACGTCACACCCGCACTCAGATACACCAAGTCGATCCCGTTTGCGGCCTCTGCGCAGGCGCGAAAAGCGTCCAAAGCAGCCTCGCGCGACATGACAGGCGCGCCGAACCCCGCGACATAGTCGAGGTCCACGGGAATTTCGACTTTTAGCACATCCGCTTTGAAACGCGGTTCGGCAAATGCTGCCGTAGCAGCGCGCACCATCTCGGGTTTATGGCGCGCATAGGCTTCGCTGCCGGGCAAAAGCGTCGAGTGATAAACCAACGGTTCCATCAGGTATTGGACCCTGGCCGCGTGGCATCGCCGACCAATTTCTTCTACTAGGTCTTGCTTCTGACGGTTCAACGCAGGCGCGTCATCCGGCGCGTAATACATAAAGAATTTCAGCAACTCGACCCCCATACCGGGCAGGTCCGCGACTTTCAGATTTTCGGGAAGCACCGTGATCCGGTCCTCACCCGAGATGTGATACACATCCGCTTCAAAAGCCATCATCCGCGCACATTCATCCGGATAGCTATCAAGAAGTGTAGGCCCAAGTGCTGCGTCCACAAGAACCGTGCTGGCAAAGGGGCCAAGCTCTTCCAAGATCGAGCGCTTGAATGTCAAAAGGTCATCGGCCTGCGCATCAACGCCGCGCGCTTGTATCAGGCTGGCCGCAAGCCCACTTCCGGCATCGACCGCTACTCCATGGAACTTGCGAGACATGGGTTTACCCTACCTGACTGTGAATATGCGGAAAATACGGAGCTGCGTGGGGCGCGCGCCAAAACGCGAGCATCTCAGGCGTCGGTGTGAGAAACGAGATCGAGAACCCACCCATCTCTTGCGTCGTCGAATACGATCCAATCATCGGTGAGATTGCCGGTATCCCACGTGCCTCAAACTGCTTTGCAACTTCGCCGTAGACCGTCAACAATTCCATCATCGTGGTCCCACCTGCCCCATTCACAAGTACAACTGTCGGTGTGCCAGCATCGATTGGGAGGTCCTCAAGCAATTCGGAGGTCATGAAGTCTACAAGATCACTCACCGGCTCGGATTTGCGGCGTCCGACCCCCGGCTCTCCGTGCACGCCCATCCCGATGAAAACCTCATCGTCGGGCAAGGTGAACATCAATTTTCCCGTCAAAGGCGAGACCCCCGGCGTCACCGCAGCTCCCAAAGTACGGGTCGATGAACGCACTTCAGCGCCAAGCGATATCAGGGCGTCGATGCCCATCCCCGCTTCCGCAGCCGCCCCAAGTATCTTATAGATAAACATCGTTCCAGCCGCACCGCGTCGGTCTTCTTCCTGCCCTTTTGGCGCGGACGAAATATCATCGTACATCAGCAAGGGCTGAACATTCAGCCCCTCATCCTGCGCCATCATAGCCGCTGCATTGCCGTTGATGACGTCGCCCTCGTGGCGCGAAATCAGCAGCACGGCCCCGGCGTCCCCCGTCACTTCTTCGAGGCCGTCAAAAATCAAATCCGCCGATGGTGCGGCGAAGACATCGCCCACGATATTCCCGTCCAAAAGGCCTTCGCCCACAAAGCCCATCGCAATCGGCTCGTGACCGCAGCCGTTACCAATCAAGAGTGCTACTTTGCCGTCCTTGGTGCGTAAATTTTTACGGCGCACCAGCCGAGGCTCCGCACCGCGTGCCAGAAGACCGGGAAAAGCCGCGATATACCCGTCGATCATGTCGTCCGGTATCCGCTCCTTTGAATTGAATAGCTTCTTCATTGGACGTCCCTTTTGTGCTGCGCGTAAACCTCAAGCATCGCCACAACCGAAGTGGCGCCCGCATCCAAATGCCCAACGCCAGCAGCCTCCACATGCTTGGCTCGACCTCGCTTGGCGGCCATGCCCTTCGTGGCGCGCAGCCCATCCTTGGCCGCCTCTACTGCAGCCACAAGCGTCTCCGCCTGTGACGCCGGGATCAAAGCATCCAGCATGGTCTTGTCACCTGCCTTCGCCTGACCCAGCATTGTGATTTTATCAACGGCCGCACTAAGTGTCTGACTTAGTGGCATGCCTTCACCGGCTTGATTAAAGGCTGCAATAACAACAGCGAACAAAGACCCCGAAGCACCACCCGCCGCTCGCCGAAAAGCCTTCTCGGGTGCGGCCGGATCGCCCGCTGCCGCCTTAAGTCCCTTCAACATGGTCGAGCCGTGATCGCCATCCCCCGTCGCCGCATCCAAAGCATTCAAATCGCCTTCCAACACCTCAAACCGAACGACTAGTGATGCAAGAAAGGCGTCTATCATTCGAAAGTCTTTCGCATAAATGCCAAGGCGCGCGCAGCAGCGTCTGTTGGTTCTGGCTCGATATTGCGCCAGATATTCAGGTCAGCGCTTGCAGGATTGCCCGCGATCACAAACATTTCCGCGACAATCCAGCTGTCGTAATTCGCCTCTCTCAGGGCATCACGCACAACGAGCCAAGGTACATGCCCTGACCCCGGCACGCCGCGGTCATTGTCCGAGACATGAAAATGAACAAGTTGATCCGCAGCCGCGACAATGGCTCCCCGTATATCCTTTTCCTCGATATTCAGATGGAACGTATCCAGCAACGCCCCGACACGGTCCGAGCCCGACGCGCGCGCCATGACAGCCGCTTCCTCCGCTGTATTGACCAGATCGGTCTCAAATCTGTTGATCGCCTCAATGCCCAACGTCACGTCACAGGCCGCCAAATGCTCGTCGAGCAAACCAAAGGCCTCCGCGGATCGCTCCGCGCGAGTTACCTTGTTTTCGGGATCAAAAACGCCCCACGGCGCATAAACCACACCGGCCAAACCGCGCGAGCCGATGCGCGCTGTAGTCGAGATGGCCCACCGCAAATATTCCAAGCCAGCCGCGCGCACTTCCGCATTCGGCGAAGTGATATCCTTGTCCGGCGCAAGCCCGTCCGAGCACGTCACCTCAAGCCCATGGTCCCGCACAGCGCGGCCCAAGGCTTCGGCTTTTTCGTCGCTCATCCCAAGAAGCGACACTTCGACCCCGTCAAATCCAAGATCAGCCACGGCGCGCAATATCGGCGTAATTTCATCGGTCCATCGCGCCTGCCACAGCCCCGCATGAATTCCAAATTTCATCGCAGAGCCCCTTTCAGCAAATTGATCACGAAATCACCCACAAAGTACCCACCGGAAGATGGATGGGAACCTGATCCCCGATGGAATAGCTTTCAACGTCGTTTGGATTGACCACCGCCTCGACCGCAGTGTCTCCAATCCGAATTTTCAACCGCGTCTGCGTTCCAAGATAGATAATGTCGTCCAGCGTCGCGGTCAGATTGTTCTGATCGCCGCGCGTGTGCCCGATGCACACGTTTTCGGGCCGGAACGTTAGCTTGCCTGCCCCCGTCATGGCCCCGTCTGGCAAGCCAAGCGGTCCCAGAGCGCTGGCAAACTTCCCGTCCTGCGATGTCCCCGGTATAAAGTTATGCCCACCGAAGAACCGCGCCGTCGCCTCGTCGATGGGGCGCTTGTAGAACGCATCTGCCTGGTCGTATTGCTTCATCTGACCATCAAGGATCAGCGCCACACGGTCGGCAAGAACCACCGCCTCCTCCTGATCATGGGTCACAAAGATTGTCGTGATTCCCATCTCTTGCTGAAGTGTGCGGATCAAATCCCGCATTTCAAACCGCAAATGCGCATCCAGATTAGACAGCGGTTCATCCAGCAACAGAACCTCAGGCTCTACGATCAACGCGCGCGCAAGAGCGACGCGTTGCTGCTGCCCCCCCGACAAGGCGCTTGGCTTGCGGTCACCAAGGTCGGGCAGCTTCACAAGATCCAGCATCTCACCGACCCGACGTTTAATCTCGTCAGGATCAACCTTTCGCATCTTCAATCCGAACCCAACGTTGTCCGCGACAGACATGTAGGGAAACAAAAGATAATTCTGAAACACCATCACCACGCCACGGCTTTCAGGCTTTTCGCGCAGGATCGAGCGATCGTTGAAGCGAACATCCCCCGATGTCGGATCCAAAAGACCAGCAATCATCTTCATCGTGGTGGTTTTACCGCACCCCGACGGACCAAGAAGGGCCGTCAACTCGCCCGAGGCGATCTCAAGGCTCAGGCGGTCCAATGCAGGCGTGTCTGCACCGGGATAGACCTTAGTGAGGTTCTGAATGGAAACGTTCGTCATATACGGCCAAAGCCCCCAACAGCACCGCTGCGGCCCGAAAGCTGTTTCGCGGTGAGCAGTAAAATAAAGATGCCCGGCAAGATGTAGATCATGCCTATGGCCCCTGTGATGTCGTTGCGTCCTGACGTCGCAAAGTTGAACAGCAACAACGGCAGCGTCACAACGCGCCCTCCACCGATCATCAGCGTCAGGATGTACTGGCTCCACGAGACAAGGAACGCAAACAACCCACCCACAATGATGCCCGGCATGATTGCCGGAAGCGTCACATACCAAAACGTCTTCAACGGAGATGCCCCAAGACTGCGCGCCTGCGCCTCAAAGGCCGGGTCATAATTCGAGAATATCCCCGCCATAACCAACGTCATATATGGCAGCGTCGGGATCAAGTGGACAAGGATCACACCCTGCACGGTGTTTGTTAGACCCAGTGAAATGAAGACCGAGTGAATACCCAAAACCACTGCAATACCGGGGACGATCGTCGGCGCGAGGATCATCAACTCGACGACCTCTTTGCCCTTGAACTTATACATCCCCAAAGCGCGACCAGCCGGAACCCCGACAAGGATCGAAAGCGCAGTCGCTGACAGCGAAATCCCGATCGTCAGCCAAAGACTGTCCAACACGCCGGCAGTCTCCGACAAGGCGTATTCCCAGGCCTGCATGGTCCATTGCCGCGGCAGAATATCGGGAAAGAACCACCCTCGTGCAAACGACCAGATCGCAAGTGGGATCAATGGCATGATCAGCCAAACCACCAGAACGAGGCATGTCAGATAGCGGAACCAACGGGTCCAGACACCGTCTTGATTTATCATCTCAGCTCCTCACCTTTCTGCGCGAGTAGCGGATGTAGAAAAACAGCATCACGACGCTTAGGACGGCGATCATTAGTGCGAGGGCCATCGCTTCGGGCCGCGCGGCGAGATCGACATCGGTGTATTTGCGATACGCCAGGACCGGCAAAGCTGCGGGATAATTCGCGCCCAAAAGCGCCGGAATTTCATAGGCGCCAAACGTAAACGCAAACACGATAACGCTCGCCGAAAGCAAACCCGGAAAGATTAGCGGCAATAAAACATGGCGAAACGCCTGCCACCGAGATGCTCCAAGCGAGCGCGCCACGCTTTCGTAGTTCTCGCCAAGCGACTGCATGTTCGCCAGAACTATCACACCAATGAACGGCACTTCTTTCCAGACATATTGAAGGATAATGCCAATGGCGAAGGGATCAAAAACCAGTGCCGGGAAATCAGCAGGCCGGGTGATCAGGTCCGCTTCGGCGGCAAGCCGCGCGAAAGTGCCCGATTGTGAAAACAGGTAAAGGATACCGATGGCACCAACCAAATGCGGCACCGTCAAATTCAACTGAAACAGGAAATTGATAATCGCGCGGCCAATGAACGCCCGCCGAAACAGCAACGCTGCCCCAACCGCTAGCACGCAGGAAATCAACGTTGAGGTCACCGAAATGTGCAGGCTCAGCATAAACGACAGATAGAACTCTTCGTCCGTGAACACCGCTATATAGGCGTCAAAATTGGGCTCTGTCAGGCCAATCACGGGCATATAATTGAAGCTCCGCATCAGTCCGATCAACAGGCCACCGAAAAACAGCAGGATGATGACGGACATCGCAGGCAGCAAAAGCAGAAAAATCTTCAGCCGATCAGACACGAGGCGCAGACCTTTCCATATTCGAAGAGACAGACAAAGCCATCGGTCACGCCCCAATCGGACCTGGGGCGTGACTTGGGTGGCTAGTTACTTTGAACCGACGTTCGCGATCCAGCCTTGCTCAATCGCCGAAATCCACGAGGCCTGAAGCTCGGGCAAAGCGGTCGCGGCAAGGTCTTCCGCCGACACCACGTTCGGATGGCGCTCAATCGCGTCAAACTTTGCGCGAAGCTCGCCCTCAACGCGGGACATATCGATACCGGGCTGCGTTCCCCAAACATCAGGAAGCGCTTTTTGAACCTGTGCTTCGGCTGACAAAAGAACGTCCTGCAAAACGACTGCGGCAGCTTTGTTGGGGGAGTTGAACGGGATCAGCGTGTAGTTTGTGTTGCCGATCGTGCCATCTTCCAACGCATAGCCTTGCGTGGTCGGCGGGAAGGTTCCGTTCATGATATTGATGCCGACGCCAGCCGGTTCGTAGTTAAACACGATCCCCACTTCCTGGTTCGCATAAAGCTGCTCCAGTGCCGCGATCGAGTTTGGATAGGTCTGACCTTCCCGCCACAGGAACGGTTCGATCTCGTTCAGAATGCGCCAGGTTTCCGCCGAAGCTTCGTCGAAGCGGGCCTGATCAAACGGACCAAGCAGGTTTTCGACCCCGCCTGCCGCGTAATAAAACACGTGGCGTACAAAGACCGAGCCGTTGAAATCTGGCGGCGCAGGGTACGTAAACTGGCCGGGGTTAACCTTGACCCACTCAATCAAACCGGGAATGGTTTTCGGCGGATTGTCATAAAGCGCCGTGTTGTAGGCAAAGGCGAATTGCGCCGTTGACCAAGGCACTTCACAGCCATCCACAGGCACACCAAAGTCGTTCGCAATGGCCGGATTACCCCAATCAATCAAAGCGTTGTTAGGAATAAGATCGGTGTAACCGCAAAACGTGAGGTCACCCTGCTTCATTGTGCGGAAGTTCTCGCCGTTGATCCAGATCAGGTCGACCGAACCATTGTCCAAATTGCCCGACTCTTTTTCGCCAAGCACAATGTTCACAACAGAAACTGTATCACTGACACCAACCCGGTTCAGCGTTACACCGTACTGATCCATCAACAGACCACCGACATATTCAGACACATATTGGTTGATCGTGTCGGACCCACCCCACATGAACCAATTGACTTCACCGCCTTCGGCCATGGCGACAATCTCGTCCCAGGACATGGCGTTCAGGGCATCACCATCGGCCGTATCTGCCAGTGCTGCAAACGGGGTCAAAGCCACCGTGGCGGCGAAGGCCGCCAATTTCGAAATCTGTCTCATATTTCCTCCCAGAAGTGTTTTAACGACTTTGTAGTGTAACTCTGTCCCTTGGCTTTATTACGCCGCAACGGCGACCTCTAAAGCAACCTCAAAAATTTTCTCATTGGAACGCGTCAAACGCGCCTGATCCTCCCAAGCAAACGGATCCATGAACGTACGACCATGCGGGAGCGCATCCCAAACAGACAGCATCGAAAGTGTGCTGGCCCCAAATTTACCCCCCACCGCAATCACGGCCGAGGTCTCCATATCGATGGAAACGACCCCTTCCGCTGTCCAGCCTGCGCACATGGCGTCTGACTGAGCAAAAAGACTTGGCCACGTCAGAAGCATTGCGCGCGTGGACGCAACATCACGCTGAGCCAGCTTATCTTCGGCTATATCGACAAGCTTTGCGTCAGTGCTCACATATGCATGCGCGCCATAATGCTGTGACACGCCATCCCGCGCCGCACAGCGCTCGGGCAAAGCGACCATGCCCATCGACGCTTTGACATCAAGCGTGCCGCACGTCCCGATCTGGATCAGAGTCTTCGTCCCAAGCTGCGCTAAGATATGTGCCGGCTCCACCGCGCGGGCCGGGCCATAGGCGCAACAATAAGCAATCGATTTAGCCCTATATTCACCGGCAAACATATCAGAAAACGCAAGCTCCCGGACATTGTCGAGGTCGGCAAGGCGCGTTTCCGTCGCCTGCGCACGCCACCAAGTGCCTTCAAGGATCAATGCCACAAGCTCGGCCCCTTGTGGCAAACCAAGCGCGTCTCGCCAGATGTCTTCGGAATAGTCCAGAATGGCCATTTAAGCGTGGTCTCATTTAAAGTATCGGCAGTATTTGTATTAACAATTTGATAGCAACAATTTTTTCCCGTCAAGAACTGTTTCGACACATCCTGCAATTCATTGCCTCACAAACCCGCGAAGCAGTCGCGTCGCCTCACCCTTTGTCCGGTGACCTTTACGTCTCTAACCCTGCCGTCGATCGCGTCGATATGGCGACTGATCTACACCTCAGTCTGCTCAAGGCTGTCGCCGCCAGTGACAACAGGTCCCTCCCTTCAACCGAAAGCGCCCACATAGGCGACATATCCATCGCAATCACGCCCTGCCCGGCAGCCAAGAACCGTCCGAAAATGCATTCAATATCGTTCTGTGCATAATTCGTTGGTAGCCACCCGCAAAATCCCGCAAAATCAGATCAACTGACTTGAGGTCCACTGCATGACAAAGCAATCCGTACGCCTTGGGGTCGACATTGGCGGGACGTTTACGGACGTCGTTCTTGAAGTGGGCAGATCGGCATATTCTGCCAAAGTGCTCACCACCTATATCGCGCCCGAGAACGCAATCATCGACGGAACGCAACAGGTCTGTGCCAAAGCTGGGATAGCGCCGTCCGAGATCGAGCAGATCATCCATGGCACAACTCTTGCCACCAACGCGCTTATCGAACGGCGCGGCGCAAAGACTGCTTTGATCACAACGCAAGGCTTTCGCGACGTCATCGAGATGCGCACAGAATCCCGGTTTGAGCAGTACGATCTGAACCTCAACCTCCCCGAGCCGCTTTTACCTCGGCAGATGCGCTACACTGTGCCGGGGCGCATCGACGCCAGCGGCAACGTGCTGGAACCCTTATCCCGCGTGGATATCGAGCCCGCCGTCGATGAGATCGCTAAGGCGGGCTACGAAAGCATCGCCGTCGGACTGATCCATTCTTACCTGAACGATACCCACGAAACGCTGGTACGAGACGTTTTGACCGAGAAAATACCGAGTGCCATGGTATCGCTGTCTTGTGAAGTCTCGCCCCAGATGCGTGAATACGAGCGGTTCAATACGGTCGTGGCCAACGCCTATATCAAACCCCTGATGAAGTCCTATCTCGGCCGTCTGGAAGGAAGGCTGCACGACGTCGGTGCGGCCTGCCCTATCTTCCTCATGCATTCGGGCGGCGGCATTATCTCGATCGAGAACGCGGCAGAATTTCCCGTGCGCCTGGTCGAGTCGGGGCCCGCAGGCGGCGCTGTATTCGCCGCCAATATTGCGGCGCGCTACGGTCTCGACAAAGTCCTGTCGTTCGACATGGGCGGCACAACAGCCAAGATTTGCCTAATTAAAAATCAGACACCGAAAACGTCGCGGGTGTTTGAGGTCGCCAGAACTTATCGCTTCAAGAAGGGCTCAGGCATGCCTATCTCAATCCCCGTGATCGACATGGTCGAAATCGGCGCCGGAGGTGGCTCGCTTGCTCACGTAGATGCCATGCGCCAAATTCGCGTCGGCCCTAAAAGCGCCGGATCAGAACCGGGGCCCGCCTGCTACGGACGCGGCGGCGCCGAACCCACCTGCACGGACGCCGACCTCGTGCTCGGCTATCTGGACCCGGGCTTTTTCGCCGGCGGGAACCTGCGCCTCGACGGGGAGCGCGCGCGCGCGGTGATCGAG
>NZ_CALJXO010000317.1:0-11547 GCF_937988555.1 uncultured Boseongicola sp.
CGCTCTCAGGGTCAATCCGGACGACCCGAGCGAAAACCTTGAAGGTGGCGCGCGATATCTTGCGCAGCAAGATGCGCGCTTCCGGACATGGCGACTTGCCTTGGCGGCCTATAACGCCGGTCCGGGGGCGGTTGAGAAATACGGTGATGTGACGCCATTCAGAGAAACGCAAGACTACGTCAGAACCATCCTCGGCGAGTAACACGCAGGCATAGCGAGGTGTTTGCGTTCCGTCTCCGAGTAGACTTTTTTCGCCCAAGGGCCAAGGCGGTGCGCCATCCTCACAGCGTGATCATAGTATGTGATCGGGGCCCTCCGCCTCTCGGAAGACCCAACCAAACTGCTGCTGACATACAGCTGTCAGCATGGTCTGGCAACATGTCACAAACAGGCCTAGAGAGCAGCAAGCCAATGCAAAGTACTTCCCGGATGTTCGAAGTCATTCAGCTGTTGCGCGCGGCACCACGGCCGCTGTCGGCTGAAGCGCTGAGCGAACCATTTGAAGAGTCCAAACGCCAGTTTATTGGGATATAGCGGCACTTCAGGCGATGCGTGTTCCCAACGAAGGGGAGGCAGGGGTCGGCTACATCATGCGTCGCGGCTACGATCTGCACCGCTTAATTTCGACCATGAGGCAGGTGAGGCGCTTCGTGTCGGGCTGAGGATGGTTGGTCGAACTGGGGACAGTTTTCTGAAAAGAGCGGCGTTGCGGATCAATCAGAAGATCGACGGATTTCAAGACGAAGAAACTCGCCTTCATGTTGCGCCATGGGGTGCCTGATTGATGATCCGACGAAAGGCTGCGTCTGGGTCGCTTCCTCGAGAGCCGCGATCCGTAAAGCACGCAAATTGCCTCTGACCTACCGGAACGGGGATGAAATCGAGACCACGCGCATCGGTCGGCCGGTGGCGGTCATTTATCACCTCGAGTGCGTTATGATCGCCGCCGCGTGTTAATTTCGAAGTGGTTTCCGGCATTTCCGCATGGATCGTATTTGGTGCTGCGATACAATGGAGGACAGTTTTTCAGACCAAGCGATGATGCTACATTCGTTGTGGTCCGAGCAGAAATTCTATCCCGCAAATTACGCCTGGGTGCGCAGGTAGCTGTCTTAAGGGGGAACGTTGTCGATCCCGGTCCCGCCCCACGGGTGACACCGCCCAATACGCTTTGTAGCCAGCCACATCCCTTTCAGCGCACCGTGCTTATCGAGCGCCTCAAGCGCATAGGCGGAACAGGTCGGGTGATATCGGCAATTGAAGCCGACCCATGGACTAAAGACCAACCGATACGCACGCACTGGGAGGGCAACGATATGCGCAAACGGGCTCATGTGGCGTGCAGGTCTTTTAAAGCCGTTTCAAGGTCATGGCAAAGTTGGTCGAACGGGCGCGATGCGGTCGTATCGCGTCTGCCGATCAGGACATAGTCGCACCCGGATTTGCCTTGCTTTGCCAAAACGAGCCGGGCTGCTTCACGCAGGCGCCGCTTGGCCCGGTTGCGCGCGACGGCATTGCCGACTTTTTTCGAACAGGTGAACCCGACACGGATCCCCTCGGGCCTCTCCGACTTGCGCATCTGAACCGTAAAGGCGGGACGCGATACGCGCCGCGCTCGCGACGCTGCAACAAAGTCAGCGCGTTTTGTCAGGATAGTCAGGCCGGGCAGGGACATTGTCGGGTTACTCTGCGAGACGACGAAACCGCCAGCGGTTGCCCGCGGCGGTTGTATCGAGGTCATGTCGCAACGAATTACGCGCTTAGCGATTTCCGCCCGCGGGCGCGGCGAGCGTTCAGAATCTTACGGCCCGCTTTTGTTGCCATCCGCGCGCGGAAACCGTGGCGCCGCTTACGGACCAAGTTTGACGGTTGAAATGTGCGCTTCATCGCTATTCTCCGGGTCTTATGGGGCAAATCCCGAACGGATTCGCTCCCTGATGTGCTTCGAAGCCCGGTCTCTAAGTGGATCGTGCAGGCAAGTCAACGCCGCTGCGGCCCCGAATTGCAACAATCGGGCCGATTTGATGCGGCAAATGTTTCATTCCCGCGGTCTTTGGTCGGGAAAGTAGGGCAAAGCCTCACCCGACTTCAAGCGGGCGTGATCGACCTGACAATCTCCCCCGGCTCTCCACATCTTCTGCCACAACAACAAACACCAACGAAAGCCTTTGGAATGTCCGATATGACCGCTCCCCTCCGCGAAAAAAGCGATTTTGCCCGTAGATTGCCACTGCTTGGGATCCTTTTGGTTGCTGCCATCGGCGCGTTCACCTTGCGTGACTACCTTAGCTTTGATGCACTTGCGCAAAACCGTGACGAGCTTATCGCCTTTCGGGATGCGAACTATGTTCTCACGGTGTTGGCATTCGTTCTCGCGTACATCGTGATCGTGGCGTTTTCGCTGCCCGGAGCAACCATTGCGACCCTAACAGGCGGCTTCCTGTTCGCCACGTTCCCCGGTGCGTTGTTCAATATTACGGGCGCGACTGTAGGTGCGATGATCATTTTTCTGGCGGCTCGCTGGGGCCTTGGGGAAAAGCTTGCCGCAAAAATGGACTCTTCAGGAGGCGCGGTGAAAAAGATCAAGATCGCCATAGACGACAATCAGTGGGAGGCGCTTTTCCTTATCCGCCTTGTGCCTGCTGTTCCGTTCTTTGTAGCCAATCTTGTGCCTGCGTTGGTCGGTGTGCCGCTGCTCCGTTTCGTCATCACGACATTTCTTGGCATCATTCCCGGTGCGCTCGTCTACACATCAGTCGGTTCAGGGTTGGGGGAGGTATTCGCGCGCGGTGAAACGCCTAACCTTGGCATCATCTTCGAACCGCACATTCTTCTGCCGATCCTTGGCCTTTGTGCGCTTGCAACACTTCCCATCATTTTGAAGGCCATGCGCGGCAAGAAAGGCATTTGAGCCATGGAACGTATCAAGACAGATGTGCTGATCATCGGAGCAGGTTCGGGCGGTCTTAGCATCGCTGCTGGTGCGTCGCAGATGGGCGCAAGGGTCGTCATGCTTGAAGGCCACAAAATGGGTGGAGATTGCCTGAACTATGGGTGTGTGCCGTCCAAAGCATTGCTCGCGGCCGGAAAGCAGGCCCATGCCATGCGGTCTGGTGAAAAATACGGTGTGACGCCGGTAATGCCGGACGTGAATTACGCCGCCGCCAAGGACCATGTCCGCAGAGTGATCGAGACAATCGAACCCGTCGATAGTCAGGAGCGGTTCGAAGGGTTTGGCGTGCACGTGATCCGCGAATTTGGCCGGTTCATAAGTCCGAGCGAAGTGCAGGCAGGCGAGACTATCATAACGGCGCGGCGGATCGTGATCGCCACTGGGTCAAGGCCGTTTGTGCCGCCCATCCCGGGTATGAAGGACGTTGCGTATTACACGAACGAGAACATCTTTGATCTGCGCGAAAAGCCCGACCATCTGATTATTATTGGCGGTGGTCCCATCGGTATGGAGATGGCGCAAGCGCATGTCCGGCTGGGTTCCAAAGTGACGGTGATCGAAGGCGCAAAGGCAATGGGCAAAGACGACCCAGAAGCGGCGACGATCGTCCTTGAGAGTTTGCGGGCGGAAGGTGTTGAAATTGTTGAAGAGGCCCAGGCCGAGGAAATCTCCAAAGCTGGCGGCGTCATTTCTGTGAAAACACCGAAAGACACGTTCACTGGTTCTCATCTTCTTTTGGCGGTTGGGCGCAAAGTGAACATCGACAATTTGGATCTTGATAAGGCAAATGTCGCGCATGATCGGGCGATCAAGGTGGGAGCGGACCTTAGGTCTGTGACGAACAAGAAGGTCTATGCCGTGGGCGACGCGGCTGGGGGACTTCAGTTCACCCATGTTGCGGGCTATCACGCCGGTGTCGTAATCCGCTCGATGTTGTTTGGGTTGCCGTCGAAGCAGCGTACGGATCATATCCCTTGGGTGACTTTTACTGATCCCGAATTGGCGCAGGTCGGACTGACAGAAGCCGATGCCCGAAAGACGCACGGAAATCATGCCCTAACAGTAGCCCGTTTTGACTACGACGAAAACGACCGCGCCATTGCAGAGGGTAAGAAAACCGGTTTCATCAAAGTCATGGTGGTGAAGGGCAAACCCGTCGGTGCCACGATTGTTGGCGCGCATGCCGGTGAGTTGATCGGTGTCTGGGCGCTTGCAATTGCAAACCGATTGAAGATGAGTGCTGTCGCCGCAATGGTAGCGCCCTATCCAACATTTGGAGAAATCAACAAGCGTGCAGCAGGGGCCTATTTCTCTCCCAAACTTTTTGATAATCCTACAGTTAAACGGGTCGTTGGTTTCGTTCAGAAGTATCTACCCTAACACCCACAGCTTTGAGGTCGCATGTTCCTGAATACGCTTTCTGGACGGTTCCTAGCCCTCACGATCTTGTTCGTGATGCTGGCGGAGATATTTATCTTCGTGCCGTCCATTGCGCGTTTTCGTGAAGATTACATGATGAATCGCCTGGAGCGTGCACAAATAGCGTCCCTTGCGCTTTTGGCCAATGATATGATCGACGCGGAATTGGAAGTGGAACTTCTTGAGAACGCAGGTGTTTTTAATGTCGTGCTGCGGAGAGATGAAGTGCGGCAACTGGTGCTTGCGTCTGATATGCCATCACCGATTGCGGCGACCTATGATCTGCGCGATGCGCCTGCGGGAACGCTTATCATCGATGCGATGAAGCGGCTGTGGAACCCTACATACGAAGTCGTAAGGGTAATCGGTAATCCAACGCGGGATGCAGGCCAACTTATCGAGATCACCATGCCGACCGAGCCGTTGCGCGCCGCGATGCTGGACTATGGATTGCGGATTTTGTTGTTATCAGCCGTGATTTCCATTTTCACGGCGACGCTTTTATTCTTTGCAGTCAGGCAATTGCTGGTGAAGCCGATCGAAGGCGTGGTGAAGGCCATGAAAAGTTACGCCTTTGCGCCCGAAGACGCACGACGCATAATTCAGCCAAGCGCGTCGGTGCGCGAACTAAGCGACGCGGAACATGCGTTGAAATCCATGCAAACTGAGCTGACGAGCTTGCTGCGACAGCGCGAGCGGCTGGCATCGCTGGGTAGCGCAGTGGCAAAAGTTAGTCACGATCTACGCAATATACTGACGACCGCACAGCTTTTTGCAGACCGCATCGAGTCGAGCGAAGACCCGGTGGTGACGCGCATGGTGCCAAAGCTTATGGGGTCAATCGGGCGTGCGGTGAACTTGTGCGAAAGCACGCTTGCGTTCGGAAAAGCCGAGGAACCGCCCCCGGCATTGAATCGCATCGCATTAGCGGCAATCGTCAATGACGCGGTGGAAGGCGAGCGACTTGCGGCGTCGGACGATATTCGCTTCGAGGAACATGTCGCTTCGGGTTTGATCGTACGGGCCGACCCCGAACAGCTTTATCGTGTCCTGTCGAACCTTATTCGCAACGCCCGTCAGGCGTTGGAAACGGCAAAGCGCGGCGGCGTGATTACGGTGAGTGCAGGAGAGTCTAGTCAACTTTGGACCATCGAGGTGCGTGACAATGGTCCGGGCCTGCCGGCGAAAGCGCGCGAACATCTGTTCACCCCTTTTCAGGGTGGCGCCCGCAAAGGAGGGGCTGGTCTTGGCCTTGCAATTGCGGCCGAATTGGTGCGCGGTCATGGTGGTACTTTGAGACTGGACAAGACCGGAGAAGACGGGACGGTTTTCATCATCGAGCTGCCAAAATCGATTGTAACCGAAGATCAGGCGGCAGAATAAGATTGTCTCTTGCAAAGCCGTTCATCCGGCTTTAGATGCCAAGCCCGTGCGCTGGTAGCTCAGTTGGATAGAGTACTTGACTACGAATCAAGGGGCCGGGGGTTCGAATCCTCCCCAGCGCACCACAGGCCTTTCGACAGAAATACCGGCACCATCCGATCCCGAGGAATGCACGGCAGTCGTTTTGCAGAAACGACGAGAGCCCGGAATGTTCGAGCATTTTCATTCGGAGGCATCACTTCCCTTTCACCGATAATACTTTTGGGAAATAAATTGGGATTGATATGTATTCGGTCCCGGTTTTTCGTGGGCGAAAAATTGATAGACCGTCTGCCATAAGGCGCGAGTATTGCCCGGGCTTAGGCACGCGAGCGGCCTTCTGCGAAATACGGCTCTACAACGGCCGGAAATGGCCGATTTACGCCTCTTTGAGCTTTTGCCCCGGCGGTGACAGTCTTTGTGTGAGCGGCTTGATGCGGCACCCTTGTGCGCCCTCGCTATTTGAAAGTTATAAGGTGAACCCGAGGGGCGCAGTTTCGATGAGCATCCCGCCAAAATACCGGGATTTAGTATCCACTCATCGGTCTAAACCCTTTGATTTCTAATCGGAAAAGAAATCCAAACTTGCGCCGGAGGCGCTCTCTTAAAAAAGAACAGTTTCAACTGTTCCTGTTGATCCCACCAGCTTTAGCTGATGGTTGTTCAGTCAACGACGACTTATGTTTGGGTCACCAGCACAAAAGTTGCGACGTCACACCGTGCAACTGGGGCTTATCCGACAACGGTCCTTTCTCATTGGCACACCAAGCAAGTGCCCGCAGCCTAACTTCGCCCTTTTCAAACGTGCACTCCCGCGAGAGGATAGGTGTAATTGTCCCGAGGCCAAATGCGCTCGGAGAAGGGCATTATTTTCAGGTCCAGATACCCAACAAGCCCGACCTGAGCGGGCCACCATATAATTCCAGTTCCTCCAGAATTCTTTTATAGAATTTTCCCTTTTCCCCGCTCAATAGTTATTTTTCCTAATCTTTGACCTATTTTTAGGAATAAGGCCTGAAATATGCTTGAATAAGTCCCCAACGACTATTGATAATCACTAATACTCTACACAGCGGTGTCGGGGAGCGGTGGCTTGTTTCCTCCGCCTCGGCTGAGGGCGATCGCCCTCCAAAATGTAATAAGAAAACCGAACACGGAGGATATGATGACAGTCAAAATTGTCATTGGACTTGACGGGACAGATGCCGGTGAACGCGCACTCGAATTTGCAAAAAACTTGGCATCCAAGATCGGTGCTTGTGAGTTGCTTGCCGCTTACGTCATTGAATGGTCACCATTCACATTCCAAACAGCAGAAGAGAATGAGCAACGCCATAATCGGCGCGAAGAAGAGATCAAGCTTGCCGAAACACGGATCGTCGAGCCGGCTGTGGCCGCGCTGAAGGCGGCGGGGTTTAACGCGAGCGGTCTTGTTCGTCACGGCGACGTTGCTGAAACGTTGAACAAACTCACAGTGGAAAACGGCGGATCACAGATCATCGTTGGCCGCACATCTTCTGGGGGGTTTTCCAAGCGCATCTTCGGCAGCTCGACACAGAGCCTCGTCATGCACGCAGAAGTGCCGGTCACGGTCGTCGGATAAAGGGACAATTATGAAAAATACATTAAAACTCTGGATGACGTCCGTTGCTGCGGCTTTGGCGTCCAGTCCGCTGGCGGCTCAAGAGGCGATGAGCATTGACGCCAAGGTCAATGAGGCGTTTGCCAGCCTGACTGGTCCTTTTGTAAGTTTGATCTTCGCACCCTTTCCGGGAACAAGCTTTCCCTGGATCGTAATGTGGCTCGTCGTCGCGGCCACAGTGTTCACTTTTTACTTTGGCTTTGTTCAGTTTCGTTTTTTCCGGCATTCTATTCAGCTTGTCAAAGGCGACTACTCCGATCCCAACGATGCCGGTGAAGTCAGCCACTTTCAGGCGCTTGCCACTGCGTTGTCAGGCACAGTTGGTCTCGGCAACATCGCGGGCGTTGCGGTGGCCGTCGGCATTGGCGGACCGGGTGCGACTTTCTGGATGATCCTTGCGGGCCTTCTTGGGATGGCGTCCAAATTCACCGAATGTACGCTTGGTGTGAAGTATCGAAACGAATATCCGGACGGCACAGTTTCTGGTGGTCCGATGTACTATATCTCGAAGGGCTTCGATGAATTGGGCTTGCCAGGCGGCAAAATCCTCGCTGTCGTCTTTTCGATATTCTGTATTCTCGGCGCCCTTGGTGGTGGCAATATGTTTCAGGCCAATCAGGCACATGCCCAGATTTCCGGCATTTTCGGCGACTATCCGGGCTGGATTACCGGGATCATCTTCGCTGGTGTGGTCTTTGCGGTCATCGTTGGCGGTATTAAATCGATCGCTAACGTCACCGAAAAAGTCGTGCCATTCATGGGCATCCTTTATGTCGGCGCCGCGCTGATAATCTTGTTGGTAAACTATGATAAAATTGGCTGGGCTTTCGGTCAGATCTTTGACGGTGCGTTTACGGGTCTTGGCGTCGCTGGTGGTTTCGTCGGGGCTTTGATCCAAGGCTTCAAGCGAGCGGCGTTTTCGAACGAAGCTGGTGTTGGATCTGCGGCAATCGCGCACTCTGCGGTGAAAACCAAAGAACCGATCACCGAGGGCTTTGTCTCTTTGCTTGAACCGCTGATCGACACTGTTGTCATCTGCACGATGACAGCGCTTGTGATTGTAATATCGCAGCAGTTGATCATTGATCCGGCAAGCGGCAACTACGTCTTGAACGAAGCGGGCACGGCCGTTGCAACGATAGACGGCAATTCTGGTGTCGCGCTGACCTCTGCAGCCTTTGCGTCGGGCATCAGTTGGTTCCCATATGTGTTGGCAGTCGCGGTCGTTCTGTTCGCCTTCTCCACGATGATCTCGTGGAGCTATTATGGCCTGAAAGCCTGGACCTATTTGTTTGGCGAAGGCAAAACGACTGAACTGATTTTCAAGGTCATCTTCTGCGTCTTCATCGTTATCGGCGCTGCCGCAAGCCTTGGTCCGGTCATCGACTTCTCTGATGCTGCGATCTTCGCAATGGCGGTGGTCAACATCTTCTGTCTCTACTTCCTGATGAAGGTGGTGAAGAAAGAGTTGTTCTCCTACGCATCGCGTTTGGAAAATGGCGAGATCAAGAAGTTCACTCACTAAGCGATGGTCCCCGACGCAATCTGTTTTGCGTCGGGGACACTCTTGCGAAAAGCCTTTGTCATTGCGAGCAATGTCGACGAGGGCGGACTTTGAACCGTTCGGCATGCCCCCCGTGCTGTTCAAGAAAGTTGGCAGAGGCCAAAGGCCCGCTCACTTGATCTAAGTGCCCAAACAGTTCGAATGTCGGTTTGTTGAATGCTTCGTCTTGTCGTAGGCTTGGGCAGTTCAGATTTTGATTGGATGACCATGACCGACCGCGCCGCTGTTTTAATCGAGATATGCCATGAAGCTGGACGTTTGGCGGCTCAATATTTCAAAGATCAGGACCAACTGGTAATCGACCGCAAAGGGCATCAGGATTTTGTTTCGCAGGCCGATCGAAATGTCGAACTCCTGACGCGAGACTTGCTGGCAAAATCCTTCCCTGACGATGCAATTGTCGGCGAAGAGCACGCGCCGAAACCCGGCACGTCGGGATTTACTTGGGTGATTGATCCGATCGACGGAACAACGAACTTTGTGAACGGTATCCCGGCGTGGACGGTGGTGGTTGCAGGCGTGCGGGACGGAGCAACGCAACTTGGTGTGATCCATGACCCCTGTAACGCTGAAACCTTCGTTGCGACCAAAGGACATGGAGCGACATTGAACGGTGTTGCCTTGAGCCTTGATGACGACCGATCGCTGTCAGAGGGCACTGTTGGGATCGGGTATTCCAACCGGGTCGACGACCAAGGCATCCTGCGATTGGTGGCCGCTGTGGTAAGTGAAGGCTCAATGTTCTATCGCAACGCTTCCGGTGCCCTATCGTTGGCCTACGTCGCAGCCGGACGGCTTTTGGGTTATACTGAAGAGCACATGAACGCGTGGGATTGCCTTGCAGGCCAACTTATTGTGGCCGAGGCCGGTGGCCGGGTCGAACCCCAGGATGCAGACGTAATGATACGGGACGGCGGGCGGGTGGTTGTCGGGACCCCGGCAGTCTTTGATCGGCTTTTGGACATCTCGAAGACGGCTTTCGGTCAGGCCGATTAGGCCTCGGGCAAAAGAACCGGACCCTTTTCTGTAAAGCCAACGGACACATCCGAGCCGACCTCAAGCGGATTGTCGACGTCATCTTGCACCGCGAACATCGTGCCGAAACTGGCCTCAAGCGTGTATTCCATCCGCACCCCGACATAGGTGGCTTTGGCGACCTTGGCGGGAAAGCCGCCGTCTGCGCCAATCACGATCCGCGAGGGGCGAACAGCAAGCTTTGCCGGACCTACTTTCAGGCCACGGGCGGGCAAGTTGTGGGTGTAATTATCTACCGAGATCGTGGCACGGTCGCCTTCGACGGTGTCGAGGTTACAGGGGACGATGTTGGCCTCGCCGATAAAGTCTGCGACGAAACGGTCAACCGGTGCGTCGTAAAGCTGACGGGGCGTGCCGATCTGCGCGATCGAGGCATTCCGCATCACCACAATCTCGTCCGAAACGGCAAGAGCCTCTTCCTGATCATGCGTGACATAAACCACGGTAAGACCAAGGTCTTGCTGGATCGCCCGAATGTCTTCGCGCACTTGTCGACGAAGCTTGGCGTCCAGATTGGACAAGGGTTCGTCGAATAAAAGAACCTGCGGCTCCAGAACCAGGGCCCGCGCCACGGCAACCCGCTGCTGCTGACCGCCCGACAACTCGCTTGGAAGGCGGATGTCAAAACCTTTGAGACCGACCAGTTCAAGACCTGCAAGCGCGCGCTCTCGTGTTTCCGCCTTTGAGAAGCCCGAGAAGGTCAGGCCGTATGAGACGTTTTCAAGGACACTCATATGCGGGAACAGGGCGTAGGATTGGAACACCATCGACACGTCGCGGTCCGTCGCGGGCAGGGTCGTGACATCGCGGTCTCCGATCAGGATACGCCCCTCGGAGGCCATCTCCAGACCGGCGATCATCCGCAACGTCGTTGTTTTCCCGCAACCCGAAGGCCCAAGAAGCGTCACAAGCTTCCCGGCCTCCACATGCAGATCGATGCTATCCACAGCAACGACGTCACGACCGAAACGCTTGGAGACATTCTCAAAGCGAACCGGAGCTGCTTTGCTTGCAATGCGTGTCTCGCCCATGATTATTCTCCTGCCTCGAATTGCGTACGGCGTCCGATTTTGGTGCGCCCAACCAATATCTGTAGCAAACCAACGGCCGCCAGCATGACGAATATCAGCGTTGTGGAATAAGCGATCGCAAGTCCGTAGTCGTTGTTTTCAACGCGTCCGATGATGTAGCTGGTGGCCATATCGTATTCGGCTGAGACTAGGAAAATCACTGCGGAAATCGCCGTCATGGCTCGCACGAAACTATAGACGAGAGCGGCCAGAATTGCCGGTCGGAGCAATGGCAAAATGATTTTCCGGAACGTCTGCCAGGAATTTGCGCCGAGCGTCAGCGAGGATTCGTCCAGCGATTTATCCAACTGGCTCATCGAGGCAATCCCTGCGCGCACGCCGACCGGCATATTGCGGAAAATGAAGCTCACAATCAGGATGATGCCTGTTCCCGTGATCTCGATTGGCGGCACATTGAAGGCAAGGATGTAGCTTACGCCGA
>NZ_CALJXO010000318.1:0-6143 GCF_937988555.1 uncultured Boseongicola sp.
ATCGCAATACTAAGAATCGCAGCAAGGTCAAGCTGTTGGCCAAACACAACAAATCCAATCCCCGCGATGAACACGATTCCAAGCCCGGATCAGATTGCGTAGACGAGTCCCACCGGCATCACCGTCAAGGTAAGCGACAAAAGATAGAATGCGGCTGCATAAGCGATCACGACTACAATCGGTTATAATGGACGTGTGAATTGCTGGCTCGTCTGCAGCGCCGTTGTACCCACCGTTTCGGCCAGAGCCGCATAGATCAGATAGAAAAAGTGAATGGGCATCGTCGGCCCTTAAAGCGGCAGAGCAGTCGTTTCTTTCAGCTCTTCCATGACGAAACTGGCCGCCACATCAGACATATCGACCCGCCGGATCAGCTCCTGATAAAGAGCGTCATAAGCGGCCATATCCGCAACCCGCGCATGCACCAGATAATCCAATTCCCCGGACATCCGATAGGCCGCGAGAATCGACGGCATTTCGCGTGTTGCGGCAGCGAAATGCGTCAGCCATTCCGGGTCGTGGCGGTTGGTTCGGATTTGGATAAAGACCGATAGATTCAATCCCAGCATATCCGCGTCCAGCACCGCCACCCGCTTGCGGATCACCCCGCTTTGATCCAAAGCCCGCACCCGCCTCCAAGTTGCGTTCCGGCTCAGGCCGACCGCCTCACCCAAAGCTTCCAACCCGATGGACGCATCACGTTGCAATTGGGATAGAATTTTTCGATCTAGTGCATCGATCGTCTCAATCATTTCCGCTTACCGAATAATTTCTCCCAATATATACGCGAAAATATTAATCTTTGGGAAGACATCTCATCAAAAATCGCCGAATATGATCTCATGGATTATACGGAGGCACCCAATGATCACCCGCATGTTTTTTGACCACCCGGCAAGCATCGACGAAAGCTACGGCGAACACGCTCGTTTTGCTTTAGGGTTTTCGGTGAAGCTTTTCGTAGCCGCCGGAGCCGCGCTGGTGCATTCGCTGATTCCCTGCCTGTTCGAAAAAACAGCCAGCCGCATCATCGGCGACCTTTACGCCAAGACCCACAACCGCGGGACGTAGCCCTAGAACGGACCGTCTTCCAACACGCCGTCCGCCGACATCTGCGCGTAAAGCAACCCTTCGCGCAGACCGCGGTCAGCAACTGTCAACTGATCGGTCGGCCAGATGCGCAAAAGCGCCTGTAAAATCGCGGCCCCCGACATGATAAGAGCTTGGCGATCCCGTCCAATCCGAGGATCGACGCGCCGCCCTTCAGGGCCCATTTCAAGATAGCTGCGGATTACCGTGTCGATCTGATCCGAGGTCATCCGAAGGCCATCGACTTTATTGCGATCATAGCGCCGCAGTCCCAAATGGCTGGCGGCAACGGTGGTCACCGTCCCGGAAGTGCCTACAATCTGGAACCCTTCGCGGGCCTGTTCCGCCTCATAAGGCGAAAACTCGGCCAACTGCTCTTCAAAAAACCAGCTCATCAAAGCAAATCGGGCAGAATCGTTCTCAACGTCGTTGAACTGGTCGCGCAGTGTCGCCACCCCAAGCGGAACCGATATCCAATCCACGACGCGCGCCGCCGGAAACGGCGATTTCTCATCCGGTTTGAAGCCTGCGTGAAGTCGCATGATCGCGCGCTGGCGGTCCACCGACGGCACACGGCTTAGATCAATCCAGACCAACTCAGTCGATCCACCACCGATATCGACAACCAAAAGCTGTTCCGTCTTGGTCGACACAAGCGGCGCGCAAGAAATCACGGCAAGCCGCGCCTCTTCCTCTGGCGCAATGATGTCAAGCGCCAAACCCGCCTGACGCACCACGTTGCCCAGAAACTCAGACCCGTTTTGGGCCCTCCGACAGGCTTCGGTCGCGACAAGCCGCATCCTCTGAACATCGTGTTTTTTCAGCTTTTTCTGGCAGATCGTAAGCGCTTGAATGGTCCGGTTCATGGACGCCGTTGAAAGACGCCCCGTGCGCTCAAGCCCAAGACCCAGCTGCACTGATTTGGAAAAACTGTCGACCACGTGGAATTGGTTGCCCTTTGGTTGGGCAATCAGCATGCGGCACGAATTCGTGCCGAGATCCAGCGCGGCATATAGCTCAACTGGACCGGCTTGTCCGAGCGCAGACGGTTCAACCGCTTTCGGGAACCGGTCAGCGCCCCGGGGACGCTTGGGCGGCATATCGCCCTCCGATCTTTGGTTGCTTTCACCCTACGCAGGGGCGAACGCATTGCGCAAGGCTCACTATCTTATTGAGAAAGTTTCATGGGCCTACCCCTTGCCGGGACGGCAGGCGCACTCCAAAATCCGCACAAGTCGCGAAGGCGACGAAACATGTCGAAATCCGGCGTCGTTTTTGCCCCAAGCGGGCGTAGGACGGCTTAAGGAAGGAAGTCCAAAAATGCCTAACGTTACCATCGTTTATTGGCGCGATATCCCCGCGCAGGTCATTGTTGGCAAAGGCCGGCGTGCGTCGAAGGCCCCGTTGTCAGAGCGGTTCGAGCAAGCAATCGACCGCGCCGCGATGAAGATCGGTGCAAAGGATAGCGATGCCTATCTTTCTGAATGGCGCAAAGCGGCGCATTACGAAGTCGCAGGCGACCCCGACGAGGTCGCAGCCGCTGAGGCGGCGCGTCTGGACGCTGAATACGATCAAGGCAAGATCAAAACCTTGATCGATAACGACGGATGGGCCTGAGGCCTCACGATATAAGGACGATACTCATGGCTTTGCTGCCGTTCAGAAAGAAGACCGAAGCTGGCGTCACGACCGATCCAAAGGTTGTCGACTTCCTTCAGGACTTTTCGATCGAGGTCATGCCGCGCACGGCGGAAAAGGTCGAAAACTTCCGCGATCATTTGCCCACCGGGACGCGTGTCTATATCGCCCATATCGAAGGGACGCCTATCGAAGATATGGTCGCGACAGCCAAGCGGATTGCGGCGGAGGGCTATCAGGTCATGCCCCACTTCCCGGCCCGCATTATCAAAGACGAGACTGTTCTGGCAGACTGGATCGCGCGCTATCAGGGCGAAGCCGGCGTCGATCAGGCGCTTGTACTTGCAGGCGGCGTGCCCCAACCCCAAGGCAAATTCGACAGCTCAATGCAGCTGTTGGAAACCGAGCTTTTCGACAAAGCGGGCTTCAAGCGTCTGCACGTCGCAGGGCACCCCGAAGGCAACCGCGACATCGACCTGAAGGGCAGCTCTACAAACGTCGAGACCGCGCTGAAGTGGAAGAACGATTTCAACAATCGCACCGACGCGGACATGGCAATTGTCACGCAGTTTGCCTTTGACGCGGGCCCAATCATCGAATGGTCCAACCAAGTGCAGGCCTCGCGCATCGATCTGCCGATCCACATCGGCATCGCTGGACCCGCTAAGCTTCAGACGCTGATCAAATTCGCTATCGCCTGCGGCGTCGGCCCCTCTCTGAAAGTCCTGCAAAAACGCGCCATGGACGTCACCAAACTGGTCATGCCCTACGAGCCCGACGATGTGGTGACGGCGCTGGCCGCGCACAAAGCGGCCAACCCCGACTTTGCAGTCACCCATGTTCATTTCTTCCCGCTCGGCGGCATTAAATCCAATGCGGCATGGGCCACTTCGCGCGGCGGTGCCTCCGCGCAGCCGGCATCAGCAACCGCCTGACCTCTGACCAGAAAGCCCCTGAATGACCCGTACAGTTCTCGAGTCCGCCACAAAAACCGTTGTCATCGGCTTTGACGAACCGTTTTGCGTTATCGGCGAGCGCATCAACCCCACCGGGCGCAAGTTACTCGCAGCCGAGCTGGAAGCGGGCGATTTTTCGACCGTTGAAAAAGACGCCCTCGAACAAGTGGCGTGCGGCGCGCAGGTACTCGATATCAACGCGGGCGTTGTCTACAACTCTAACCCGAACCCGAACGAAACCGAACCGCCGCTGATGACCTCGGTCGTCAAACTTGTGCAGGGCCTTGTCGATGTGCCCCTGTGTATCGATTCGTCCGTCCCCGGCGCGTTGAAAGCAGGCCTTGAAACTGCAAATGGCCGTCCGCTTTTGAACTCGGTCACCGGCGAAGAGGACCGCCTCGAACTGGTCCTGCCTCTGGTCAAGAAATACAATGTGCCAGTCGTTGCTATATCCAACGATGACACCGGTATTTCCGAAGACCCGGATGTGCGTTTCGCCGTCGCCAAAAAGATCGTGGAGCGCGCCGCAGACTTCGGCATCCCGGCGCATGACATTGTTGTCGACCCGCTTGTCATGCCTATCGGAGCGATGGGAACCGCCGGCTTGCAGGTCTTTTCTCTGGTGCGACGTTTGCGCGAAGAACTTGGCGTGAACACGACCTGTGGCGCCTCGAACATCTCGTTCGGTCTTCCCAATCGTCACGGCATCAACAACGCCTTCCTGGCAATGGCCTCTGCTGCCGGAATGACCTCGGCCATCATGAATCCGGTCTCCATGCCCCCAACCCGCAAGACCATTTCCGAGCGCCTCGACGCCCTGAAAGCCCTTGGCGTCACCGCGCCCGACGATGTTGATATCGCGGCCATTGGCCCGTTGGTCGGCCTCGTGACCAACAACGACCTTATCCGCGAACGCGTGGCACGGCTGGCCGATCTCGGGATTGTCGTTCCCGAGGACGCAGACATCACAAAACTTGGGCCCCTTCTGGGACTGGGCAAAACCTCGGGCATCGCCTCGGAGGAAACGCTGTCGATCCGTGCCGCCGACTTCCTACTGAACCATGATCCGTCGGGCGGAAACTGGATCCGCATGAACAAACCCGTGGCCGCCCCGGGCGGCGGCGCGCGTGGCGGTCGTGAAAGCCGTCGCAGGCGTCGTGGGTAAGGCGTTTCAATTCGCAAATCAAAGCGGCCCAGAGCAAAACCATCTCCATTGAATGCCGCTCATTCCGACCGCTTGGTGCCTATCCGCGCCCCGGCGCCCGTGCTAGCGTGAACGTAAGCCACGTCACACGCAACACGCGCTCACACAGTCGTGGCCTGCAGTTGAACGAGCTGATGGTTACCTGAAACGCATGCCGGATCACGATAATTTCCCCCCGTGGCACCTGGGGCTCGCGCGTCTTGCGCTGAAGCTGGCGCTGATTGCTGCCATCGTGTTTGCAATATTGAAAGTTCTGGATTGGGCGCAGGAACACGCAGAATCCACCGGCTCGGGCGGTCTGATGCTTGGCGTTCTTGCCATTCTGCTTCTCGCTTACGCCCTTTTGCTGGCGGTGCCGTTTGTGCCGGGCATCGAGATTGGCGTGTCACTTTTGCTGATGAAAGGCGCGGATGTTGCCCCCTTTGTCTACGCGGCGACCGTGCTTGGACTATCCCTATCTTTCATGGTGGGCCGGTGCGTGCCTTACCGTTGGCTCAATGCAACGCTGGCGGATCTACATCTAAAACGCGCCTGCCATTTGGTGGAACACCTCGAACCCATGACCCGCGAAGAACGCCTCGCGCATCTCACCGCGCGCTTACCAAATGCAATCGCACCTTGGGTCCGCAGCGGGCGCTACCTTTTGCTGGCAGCGTTGTTCAACATCCCCGGAAATGCAATTCTGGGAGGCGGTGGCGGCATTGCGTTCGTCACAGGCTTCAGCCGACTTTTCCAACCCTGGGCTGTAATCTTGACAATCGTCTTAGCCGTTTTGCCCGTCCCTCTGTCCGTATGGCTGCTCGGAACAGGCGTTTTATCGACGCCTTAACTCTGCACTCTAATTCGGAGAAGGCCGCAAAAGGCGCGCGATCTGAGCAAGCGGCAGCAGCAATCCAAGGTAGACGATCCCCAGCGGTACAGCCGAAACCGCGCCGATCTCGGCGCCATTCACGCCGAAAAGCCCAAGCGAAACCGAAGTAATTAATAGCGCGCATAAGACCGGTACCGGCAGTACTGCCGCGCGTAGCCAAACGCCTTCCAGTCGCATAATTGCGAAAGCCTGAAGCCCCACATACACTGACGCCAGCATCACAAGACCAAAAGGGTCCATGGGATTTCCTTCCCTAACTCGTTACAAATTTCATCCTGCCTTAAGATTGAGGCGACATTCCGCAGTCACCATGACGTTTCAGGGACGTTTTCTGGCGGAACCGGCCTTTCCAAGACCACGATGACCGCTATGATCTGGCGTAACA
>NZ_CALJXO010000319.1:0-23257 GCF_937988555.1 uncultured Boseongicola sp.
CTTTTGTTTTCCTGTGTGGAATTTCGGATACCCCGCAATTCTCAAAGGCTTTTTCGACCGCGTTTTCCTACCCGGAGTGTCCTTCAAACTGATCGACGGAAAGGTCGTGCCGAACCTCACCCACATCAAGAAACTTGCCGCCATCACGACCTATGGCGGCACCCGCGTTCGCGCCACGCTAGCAGGCGACCCGCCCCGCATGAGCGTCAAACGCGCAGTCTGGCACGTGACGCGCCCCACCAAAATGCGCTACCTTGCGCTCTACGACATGAACCGCGCGACAGAGGCAAAACGCGCCGCCTACATCGCCAAAGTCCGCAAAGAAATGAAGGACCTCTGATGCGCGCCCTTGTCGTCTATTGCCATCCCCGCAAGACCAGCTTCACCGGTGCCGTCCGCGATGTCGTTGTGCAGAAATTAGAAGGGGTTGGCGCCGACGTGCGCGTTCTTGATCTCTACGCGCGCGGCTTCGATCCAGTCCTCACAGCCGCCGAGCACGAAGGCTACGAGGCCTGCCCCGACAACTGCGCGCCCGTCGAAAGCGATGTCGCCGACATTCGGTGGTGCGATGCGTTAATCTTTATTTACCCGACGTGGTGGTATGGTCTTCCCGCTGTCCTCAAAGGCTGGCTCGACCGCGTTTTTCTGCCCGATGTTGCGTTTTTGATGCCTGACGGCGAAAACACAACGATCCGGCCGGGTCTGCAGCACATCACGCGCCTCGGCGTGTTTACCACCTGCGGTGCAAGCTGGTGGCTCACACAATTCGTCGGCGCGCCCGGCAAACGCACAATTCTGCGCGGCATTGGCGTTCTCTGTGCCAAGCCCGTCAAAAAAGTCTTCGCCGCTCACTACCTAATGGACAGCTCGACCGACAAATCGCGCAAAAAACACCTCACCCGTGTCGCCGGAAAAATGGACCGCCTCGTTGGCGTACCGCAACGCCAGGCGGGCCCGGTATGATCCCCGTCATCGACTGGGCCAACGCCAAAACCGCCCGCCATAATGTTGTCAAAGACATCGGCATGGCCTTCAGAAATCCCGGTTTCATGGTCCTGACGAACCCCGACGTACCCACAAAACTGCGTAGAGAAGTATTTGATTCTGCAGATAAATTTTTTGATCTTGCGGTGAATGAAAAGCAACAGGTTTCGATCCTGAACACCCCCCATTTCCGCGGTTGGGGCGCCAAGGGCGACGAAAGCCTCGACGAAACTCAGCCTCAAATCGACACCAAAGAGACTTTCAATGTCGGCCTCGATCTTCCAGAAAATGACCCGCGAGTCCTCGCAAACAACCCCTTCCGCGGCCCGAACCAATGGCCCGATATCCCCGGCTTCCGCGAAACGCTTCTCGCGTACTATGACGCCGCGCAATCTCAGGGCCTCGCGATCCTCTCCGTCATCGCCGAAGACCTCAACCTCCCGTCAAACCACTTCGACGCCCTCTTCAAAGACCCTCTAAGCGCCCTCAGATTGCTCCGTTACCCGCCCCGAACGGGTGCGCAAAACGAGATCGGCGCAGGCGCACACACAGATTATGGCGCAATTACCCTCCTCATGACAGACGGTGAACCCGGCCTTCAGGTCCGTGCGCGAGACGGCGATTGGATCGACGTGCCCAGGGTCGAAAACGCCTACATCGTTAACGTCGGCGACTGCATGATGCGATGGTCAAATGACATCTATGTCTCGACCCCGCACCGCGTCCTTACCCCAAAAAACACCCGCCGCTCCGTCGCCTTTTTTGTCGAGGCAAACCCAGACACAATCGTCGCTGCATTACCCGGAACTGGCGATCCGAAGTATCCCGCCATCCGCGCCGCCGACTACCTGCAATCAAGGCTTGACGCCACCTATGCCCCGAAGGAGACCGCATGACCCGCCGCTTTGACTGGGCCGACTATCGGACAACTGAATTCCAAGATATGAATCCTGAAACCGTGATCGCAATCTTGCCCACTGCCGCCATCGAGCAGCATGGCCCACACCTTCCCGTCGGCACCGACACGATGATCGCTGAAGGCATGCTGGCCGAACTGCGCCACCAATGCCCTGATGACTTAGATATCCGCATTTTGCCGGTCCAGTCGGTTGGCAAATCAAACGAGCACCTGCACGCCCTCGGTACACTCACTTACACTGCGGAAACCGCGCTTGGCGCATGGCGCGAGATTGGAATGTCGGTCGCTCGCTCAGGTATCCGAAAAATCGTTATCGTCAACAGCCATGGCGGAAATCTCGATCTAATTTCAATACTTTCCCGTGAACTCCGGGTTCTTGCCGGAATGCTGGCGGTCAAATGCCAATGGGGCAATTTCGGAACACCTGAGGGTCTGTTTTCCGAACGCGAAGAAGCCTTTGGCATCCATGGCGGCGACCGCGAAACATCGCTTATGCTCCACTTTCGGCCCGAAACACTCGACATGAGCAGGGCCATTGATTTCCCGTCAACGGCCGAAGCCGCAACGATATCTCCCATCGGACCAATTTCCTACGGATGGGTCGCCTCTGACCTGAACCCTGACGGCACCGTGGGGGAAGCCCATTTGGCAACAGCCCCAAAAGGCAAGGCCGCCTGCACCCATCAGATTACCGGGTTCATCAACTTGCTCCGGCAAGTGAGGGACACACCAATCGGCGATCTCTCGCCCACCAAGGATGGCCCCTCTTAAGTCGTTGGCAACAATATGTTGACTTTGAAGTCCCTTCGGGTTGCTATGAACAAGGCCATTTATCCCTAGGAGCCGGCAACACACCGAGGAATGCCATGGCGATCGGCGCAGTCATTTTTACACTACCAATTGCTCTTTTAGGAAGCATTTGGGTCATGGCGCATCATGGGCTGAACACGCTTGAAACACTCGGAGTCTATTCCGCGCTTGGGTGCATGACGCTTTTTACAGTCTTCATCGCAACGGTTGTGGCGCTGCGCGACATACGCTGATGCTTCGGTGCTGCCCGCATCCGATCTAAAACACAAGCAGCACAGGATTAGCGCCTATTCAGCCGCCTCAAGATAGTCTTCAAGCGGCGGACATGTGCATACCAAATGCCGATCCCCCCAAACGTTATCGACGCGATTAACAGGCGGCCAATACTTATCCACCCGGAATGCGCCTTTCGGATAGCACCCCTGTTCGCGCGAATAAGGTCTATCCCAATCGCCCACCAGATCCTCAACAGTGTGAGGAGCATTCTTTAGTGGGTTGTTGTCCTGGTCACTCTCGCCCGCCTCAATCGCCCTAATTTCTTCCCGGATCGAAAGCATCGCATCGCAAAAGCGATCTAACTCGGCTTTTGGCTCGGACTCCGTCGGCTCAACCATCAACGTGCCCGCAACGGGCCAGCTCATTGTCGGTGCGTGAAACCCATTATCTATCAGACGCTTGGCAATATCATCGACACTCACGCCTGCGCTGTCCGCAAAGGGACGCGTATCCAGAATGCACTCATGCGCAACCCGGTCTTTTCCACCTCTGAATAAGACGGTAAACGCCCCTTCCAGTCGCTTCGCGATATAGTTTGCATTCAGGATCGCGACTTTTGTCGCCTGCGTCAGACCCTCTCCGCCCATCATAAGAATATAGGCCCAAGGGATCATCAAAATGCCAGGCGACCCGTATGGGGCAGCGCTAACCGGGCCTTCGACGCCTCCTGTCACAGGATGCCCCGGCAGGAACGGCTTGAGATGGGATTTGACGCCAATCGGCCCCATACCGGGACCTCCGCCACCATGCGGAATACAGAAAGTCTTATGCAAATTCAGGTGGCTCACGTCAGAGCCGATCTCACCGGGCTTTGACAGACCAACCATCGCGTTCAGGTTCGCCCCATCAAGATAGACCTGCCCACCGTGGTCATGTGTGATCTCGCAAACTTCACTCACCGTCTCTTCGAAAACACCATGCGTCGAAGGATACGTAATCATACAAGCGGCCAACCGGTCGCCAGCAGCTTCGGCTTTGGCACGAAAATCGACCAGATCAATATCGCCATTCTCAGCCGATGCGACCACAACAACATTCATCCCGCACATCTGCGCGCTTGCAGGATTGGTTCCGTGGGCAGAGACCGGGATCAGGCACACATTGCGCTGATCATCCCCCCTGGAACGATGATACGCCATAATTGTCAAAAGCCCGGCATATTCGCCTTGCGCACCCGAATTAGGCTGCATCGACATAGCGTCGTAGCCGGTGATTTCACACAGTTTAGTCGATAGATCCTCGATCATTTCCGTGTACCCCTCCACCTGACCAAGCGGTGCGAAGGGGTGAATATTCGAGAACTCAGGCCAAGTGACTGGCATCATTTCCGCCGCTGAATTCAGCTTCATCGTACAAGATCCAAGCGGGATCATTGCGCGGTCCAAGGCCAGATCACGGTCGGCAAGACGGCGCATATAACGCATCATTTCCGTTTCGGCGCGGTTGTGGTGAAACGTCGGATGCGTCAGGAAATCACTTGTGCGGTGATATTCGACCGGCAACCGCGTGTATCCCGCCTCATAGTCGTCGCGATTAAGCGTCAGCCCAAACGCTCGCCAAACGCCTTCCAGAACGGCGGGCCGAATAGTCTCGTCAACCGAAATGCCAATCTTCGTGTCGCCCACTTTGCGAAAGTTGATCCGCTCTTTACGACCAGCTTCAAGGATGACCCCTTGCAGCGCCCCGACTTCAATCGTGATTGTGTCAAAAAACAACTTAGGCTCAACGCTATAGCCACCGGCCTCAAGCCCCATCACCAAGCGCTCGGTCTTTCGATGTATGCGCTGCGCGATCGCCTTCAATCCGTCGGGGCCATGGAATACGGCGTAAAACGACGCCATCACAGCAAGCAGTGCCTGTGCCGTGCAAACGTTTGATGTCGCCTTCTCGCGGCGGATATGCTGCTCGCGGGTCTGCAGCGAAAGCCGGTACGCCTTGTTGCCGCGCGCGTCGATGGACACCCCGACAAGACGTCCTGGCATCGCGCGCTTCAGAGCATCAGTGCAGGCCATATATGCCGCGTGCGGCCCGCCGTATCCCATCGGCACGCCAAATCGCTGGGTCGAGCCAACAGCAATATCAGCACCCATTGCACCGGGTTCTTTCAAAAGCGTCAAAGCCAGGGGATCCGCAATAACGATCCCAAGCGCTTTGACAGAATGCAGCGCCGTCATCTGATCAGTGAAGTCACGCACATGGCCGTAGGTGCCCGGATACTGAAAAACCGCGCCAAAAACGTCTTCAGCAACCAGATCTTCAGGCGCGCCGATGACAATCTCAATCCCCAGCGGTGCCGCACGCGTTTTCATCACCTCGATGTTTTGCGGGTGGCAATTCGCATCGATGAAAAACGTCTTTGATTTCGACTTCGCCGTCCGCTCAGCCATGGTCATGGCTTCCGCAGCAGCCGTGGCCTCGTCCAGAAGAGACGCGTTGGCTATCTCAAGTCCTGTAAGATCACAGACCATCGTTTGATAGTTCAAAAGCGCTTCAAGCCGCCCCTGACTGATCTCGGGCTGATAAGGCGTATAGGCAGTGTACCATGCCGGGTTTTCAAAGATGTTTCGCTGGATCGCAGGAGGCGTAACCGTGCCATAATACCCCTGCCCGATCATCGTGGTGAAGACCTCGTTCTTTTCAGCAACCTGACGCATGTACCACAACAACTCGCGCTCGGACTTTGGCTTGCCGAAGGACAATGGCTCCGCCTGCCGGATTTTTTCTGGAACCGTCTCCTCGATCAGTGCGTCAAGCGAAGATACGCCAAGCACTGCAAGCATTTCATCCATTTCGCTCGCCGACGGACCGATGTGGCGTCGATTGGCGAAATCGTATGGAAGGTAGTCTGTTGGGGTAAATGTCATATCTCTCTCCACAGCCGGTCTAAACAGCTGAAAATGCGTCGATAGTCACGCCAATAGTGCGAATTGACGTCAGTCGATCATGTCGTTGTAGGCGTCCTCATCCATAAGCGCGTCAAGCTGGCTCATGTCCTCAACTTTCATCTTGAAGAACCAGCCCCCGACGGTCGGGTCTTGGTTCACCAATCCCGGATTATCAGTCAGCGCGTCGTTCACCTCGACGATTTCACCATCCACCGGGGCCACGATATCTGACGCGGCCTTAACGCTTTCGATAACGCAAATTTCATCACCCTGGGCAACCTTCGTTTCCGTTTCAGGCAATTCAACAAAGACAACATCCCCCAACTGGGTCGATGCATGTTCCGTGATGCCAACAACAACCACGTCACCGTCTACGCGCAGCCATTCATGATCTTCAGTGTATTTCATAGAGCCCTCATTTGTTCTTTAGCGTTTATAATTTGAAGCACGAAACGGCATATCCGCAACCGTTAAAGGCAGTCGTTTGCCACGGACGTCGCCTTCCAGCGCCGTGCCGCTCGCCGCGTAGTCACTTCGCACATATCCCATAGACACCGGCGCCTGAAGCGTCGGGCCAAAAGCACCGGATGTCACTTCGCCGATTTTCAATTCGCCGGCATAAATCTCGGTACCCGCCCGCATCGGCGCACGGCCTTCCGGCAACAAGCCGACACGCCTGCGCGGCGCGCCGTTCTGCAGCGCATCAAGGATACGATCCGCGCCAGGGAAACCGCCTGCGCGCTCGCCGCCGCGGCGGCGCGCTTTCTGGATCGCCCATTCTAATGCTCCCTCAACTGGCGATGTTGTTGTGTCAATGTCCGAACCGTAAAGGCAAAGTCCAGCCTCAAGTCTAAGTGCGTCCCGCGCCCCTAATCCAATGGGTTCGACCGCATCCAAATCCAGCAAAGCCTGCGCAAATCGTGGCGCATCGCGCTCGGGCAATGATATCTCGAAACCATCTTCTCCGGTGTACCCCGACCGCGAAACCCAAAGCTCGGCTCCGTGCCAATGAAAGGTGGCCACATCCATGAATCGCATGTCCGCCAGGTCAGGAACCAGAGATGCGAAAGCCGCTTCGGCATCCGGTCCTTGCAACGCGACAAGTGCGCGGTCGATGATGGGTTCTATCGTACACCTGTCCGCAAGATGCGCCTGAAGGTGAGCGATATCTGCCTCTTTGCAGGCCGCATTCACCACTAAAAACAGATGATCGCCGCGATTGGCGACCATCAGATCGTCAAGAATACCGCCGTCGTCATTGGTAAACAGGGCATAGCGCTGCCTGCCTTCGGCAAGTGCCAGTATCGATACCGGGACGAGCGTTTCCAGCGCTAATGCGGCGTCTCGCAGGTCTCCGGACTTTGGCCGCAAGATCACTTGCCCCATGTGGCTGACATCAAAGAAACCCGCGGCGGCGCGTGTGTGCAGATGCTCTCTCATCACCCCAGCTGGATATTGCACTGGCATCTCATAGCCCGCAAACGGCACCATCTTGGCGCCAAGCGAAACATGAAGGTCATAGAGCTCTGTGCGCTTCAAATCCGACATAACATCCCCATTTACTGCCGGCGATTGCGCGCCGAGCACCTGCCGGGCAAAAGCCTTGCCCGTTGGCGCCCCCTCTGTCCTTTCGCCTGAGATCGTTATCCCTTCGGCGCCCCGAACTGGCCGGGGTCTCTCCAGAGTTTTATCGGCGCGGCGGTCCTTGGGCCTGAGAGTTTACCGGGGCGGTTGCTCCTTCGGCACCGGGACGAATCCCGACTTCTCCCGACGCGTCTGTCAAATCGTTACGTCGCTTTGCGCGGTCTGGCAAGACCTTGCGCGCAACGCACCTTCGCGACAATACTTCGTCCATGACCGCGTACGTTTTCGGATATGGTTCTCTTGTGAACCGGGCCACGCATACTTTTGATGCCGCGCATCTAGCCCGAATTTCCGGATGGCGGAGAGCGTGGCGGCACGTTGTTGGCCGCCAGGTGGCATTCCTGACTGCCGTGCCGCATCCAGCCTCCGAGCTGGATGGATTGATCGCCAATGTACCAGACGAGGGCTGGACTGAACTTGACGCGCGCGAGCATTCCTATGATCGCCAGTTGGCCCATGACGTGGCGCATCAACTTGGCCCCGACACGGCCGTCCATATCTACCACGCCCCACCCGAACGGCATGTCCCGACATCACACCTGCATCCGGTAATTCTGAGTTACCTCGACGTGGTTGTACAAGGCTATTTTCGCGAGTTCGGAGAAGACGGTGTGCTACGTTTTTTTGAAACAACCGACGGCTGGGACGCGCCGATTCTAGACGATCGCCACGCGCCTATTTACCCTCGCCATCAGAGACTTACGCCCCAGGAAGTCGATTTGGTGGATCGCAATTTGAAACACCTTGGCGCGACCGTGATCCTCGCGCCTTAGCGACGGTGATGGAGCAATTGGAGCAGGCGTGCCTGACGGTCGAATGGTTCGACTGCGACATCGCCGGGTGCGTCATCCGAAAGGACTTTCCGCACAAGAACAAAGGTCAACGCTGCGAAAATGATCCCGCCAACTGCCTGTCCGGTCAAAACACCTAGGGCACCGAAATAATATCCACCAAGCAAGACAAAGGGGATGGTTCCAAGCGTATGGCGCCCCCAGTTGATCCAGGTGGAATAGAACGGATGCCCAAGGTTATTGAATGCCGCATTGCCAACGAAGATTACACCGTTGAAAAAGAACGCAAGCGCCAGTGGACCGCAAAACAGGAATATTAATTCCTTGGTAATGCCATCCGCATCGAAAAGGGACACTATCGGACCTCGCAAGAAAAACAGAACAACGGAAATAAACACCACGACCAAGGCCGTAAAGATTATGGCGTCTCGGAATGCTCCGCGTACACGGTCGGTTTGCCCCGCCCCAAAGTTTTGCCCGATGATCGGCCCAACAGCCCCGGAGAGCGCGAAGAGTACGCCAAAAGCCACCGGCGTCATCCGTGCAACAATGGCCATCCCGGCAACCGCGGCTTCACCAAACTCGGCCATCGAGCGGGTCACATAAGCCTGCCCAATGGGCGTCGCAAGCTGCGTCAGGATCGCAGGTGCTGCGATGGTCGCAACGGGTGGCAAGTCGGCGGCCAGACCTTTCAGTGTCGGGCGGCCGAAACCGCCGTAGTAGAGGATGATCGGAAGGACGCCGAAAATCGCGATAGCAATCCGCGCGGCAACACTGGCAAGGGCCGCCCCCGTCAGTTCAAGATCAAGTCCAAAGATCAGGATTGGATCCAGCACGGCGTTGACAGCGCCGCCCCAAACGGTCGCCATCATTGCGCGCCGTGCATCGCCATGCGCGCGCAAAATTGCCCCCCCGACCATCCCCATAAGAAGAAGCGGCAAACTTGGGACAATGATCGAAAGATAGGAGACAGCCAGATCAAGCGTCTGACCGGTCGCTCCCATAAGACGGGCCAACGTTTCAAGGTTCAACCACACCACAAAGGCGAAAATCGCCCCGAAAATAACACCATAGATCAAGGCGTGGGTGGCGCGTTGCTGCGCAAGTTCAGCGTCCCCCGACCCAAGCGCGCGCGCGACAAGCGCACCCGCAGAAATCGCCATTCCAATGCCAAAAGACGACGTGAAGAACAAGATTGCACCCGCATATCCGACGGCTGCCGCAAGCTCGGCCTTGCCCAGCATCGAGATGAAAATCATGTCCACAAAGTCGACAAGGAAGACCGCCATCAATCCAACCGATGAGGTCAAAGACATCACTGTGATGTGTCGAAAGAGGCTACCTTCGAGAAATACCGCGCGATCGCTCATGCGTCAGCTATGCTGGTTTTTGGGTCAAGGCCAACCGACAATCGCAAACAGCGACAAGATTTTGCTTAATCAAAGCTTGGCTTCTTTTGCAAAAGCGGCATCACGTCTGCCATCTCTGGCCCCCGTGCCTGTCCCGTGACAGCGAGACGCAATGGCATGAACAGTCCGCGCCCTTTGCGGCCAGTCTCGGCCTTCACAGCATTGGTCCAATCACTCCAGGCATCGTCGGCATAAGGGGGATCGCCCAGCATTTCGAACGCCTTAACGACAAACTCACGGTCTTCTTCTGCAATCTCTGGTGTGGCGTGGCCCGAAAAAACTGGCCACCACGCCCCGGCCTCTGCGCGCGTGGCTGTATTGCCGCGCACGACCGACCAATAAGGCTTGCGTAGTCTGTCTGGAACGCCCGCCCTAGACAACGCTTCATCGACATCTAATGCGTCAAGGCCGTGGACCACACTTGCGGTGATCGGAACAAGATCCTCGACGTCAAACTTCGTAGGCGCCGAGCCGAAACGGCTGATGTCGAAACCTTCAATCAACTCATCATGGCTGCCGCGCAGCTCAACCGGATCGGCCGACCCAATACGCGCCATAAGACTGAGAATAGCCATCGGCTCGATGCCACGCGCCCTAAGGTCACGCAATGCAAGCGTCCCAAGGCGTTTGGAAAGCGCTTCCCCCGTGGGACCAGTCAGCAAAGAATGGTGCGCAAAATCAGGGACATGACCACCAAGTGCGCGGATCATCTGAACCTGAGTGGCCGTGTTCGTCACATGATCAGCGCCACGCACAACATCCGTTACGCCCATGTCAGTGTCATCTACTACCGAAGCCAGCGTGTACAACACTTGCCCGTCCTGCCGGATCAAGACAGGATCGCTGACGGAGGCCGCATCAATCGAAACATCGCCTAAAATTCCATCGGTCCACTCGATACGTTCCTGATCGAGCTTGAAACGCCAGACGCCTGTTCCGCGGTTCCTTCTCAGCGCAGCTTTTTCGTCGTCAGAAAGAGCAAGTGCTGCACGATCGTAGACAGGAGGGCGGCCCATATTCAGCAATTTCTTGCGCTTCAGATCAAGTTCAGTCGGCGTTTCCCATGCCTCGTAAAACCGCCCCATCTCGCGAAGTTGGTCGGCAGCATCGGCGTAACGGTCCAGCCGTGCAGATTGGCGTTCCTCGCGGTCCCACGTCAGTCCAAGCCATTCAAGATCTTCGCGTATCCCGTCGACGTATTCTTCTTTCGAGCGCTCAGGGTCGGTGTCATCCAAACGCAGAATAAACGTCCCCCCCGCTTTGCGCGCGATTAACCAATTGAACAACGCGGAACGCAGATTGCCAACGTGCAGGTAGCCGGTCGGTGATGGGGCGAAGCGGGTAACGGTCATAGGTGTCTCCTGATCCGGCGACGCTCTTTCATACAGCAGCACTTTTGTCCATATGGAAGGCATGAGCGATGCAAAAGACACGCCACCAAATGCCCCGGAAGTCGAAGCATTGGCGCTCGCTGCAATCGAGGCTTTGCCCGACGCCTTCAAGGACGAGGCGGCGCGAGTTGCTTTGCGGGTTGAAGATTTTGCGACACAGGAAGTACTCAAGGGTCTTGGAATTGACGACCCCTTTTCGTTGACCGGGCTTTACGATGGCATTCCACTGACGGAGAAATCAGTTTTTGACCAACCGTCACACCCTGACGCGATCTGGCTGTTTCGCCGACCAATTTTGGACGAATGGATCGAGCGCGGCGACGTGTCTTTAACCGCCTTGGTGGCACATATTTACATCCACGAGCTTGCCCACCACTTTGGATGGTCGGATGACGACATCGCATCTATTGACGAGTGGTGGACTTAAGGAAATCCCGGTTCACCGACATATTGCCAACATAGCTTAGTATTCCGTAACGATCCTCAACCGGCCGCTCGGAGGTTGATGGATGTTTTCGACTTGCGATGATTGCGCTAACGCGGCATGAACAATCGTCGAAAAGACCGCTAGGGGCCCCGCACATGAAATCGCACATTCTGACGATAACACTTAACCCGACCGTAGACTTCTGCACCACGTCACCGCGCATCGAGCCGGGGCCGAAGTTACGGTGCACCGACCCGCAGATCGATCCGGGAGGCGGCGGCATTAACGTCGCGCGTGCGGTCAAGTTATTGAAAGGTCAGGCGACTGCGCTGGTTGCTATTGGAGGCGCGACAGGCGCTCACCTTTTGCAGCTTTTGGCGCTTGAAGGCGTGCCCACGGTGGCGTTCCAGGGTCCCGGCGAAACCCGGCAATCGTTGAGCGTGATAGATCAGGGAACCGGCGAGCAGTATCGCTTTGTGATGCCCGGCCCGGCTTGGCGCGATAGCGACGTGCCGCGCGCATTGAACTCGGTCGATCAGGCGACAGGCGCGGATACTTTGGTGGTCCTGTCAGGCAGCCAACCGCCCGGAGTTGCAAAGGATTTCCCGTCGATCTTGGCAAGCCACGTGAAGGGCAGCGAAGCGCATTTGATTGTTGATACGTCGGGTCCAGCACTGTTTCATCTTGTCGAAAAACCACGTGAAGCACTGCACGTTTTGCGGATGGACGGCCCGGAAGGCGAAGAGCTTGCAGGGCGCCCATTGCCAACGCGCGAGGACACCGCAGAGTTTGCGCAATCCCTTGTTCAAGCCGGCGTTGCACGAATAATTATCGTTGCTCGCGGGGCGGATGGATCGGTTCTGGCAAGCGAACAGGGCAATTGGCATTCTGTTGGTCCGCCTGTCTCGGTGGTCTCGACAGTGGGTGCCGGAGACAGCTTTGTCGGGGCCTTCACATTGGCGCTTGCTGGCGATGAGCCGGTCGAGGAATGTCTGCGGTGGGGGGTGGCGGCGGCCAGTGCTGCGGTCATGACCCAGGCCACGCGTTTGTGTGACCGTGAGATTACCGAGCGCCTTTTGAAAGATTGCTCCGTTACCAGGCTTTAGCAGGCTGCGCTAAACAATTAACGCCGCGGTTTCCTCGGCCAAATCACCACGTCGCCACAACGTCGGTATGCCGTCGGTGCAGGGGGTCGCCGAGGCAGGACTTCGGGAACGAAATCTTCTGCAATATTCACAGCTATAAACACCCTGGATTAGCTTGGATCCCGCCAGCGATTAACAATCGGATAGCGCCGATCAAGCCAGAACGACCGCGTCGTAAGACGCGCGCCAGGAGCCGACTGATACCGCTTGTATTCGGCCAGATAAACCAGATGTTCGATTTTCTTGACGGTCGTGCGATCAAATCCTTTGGCCACGATATCCGCCACTGATGTTTCGTTGTCGATCAGCTCTTCCAAGATGACATCCAGCTCGTCGTAGGGCGGCAGGCTGTCACTATCTTTTTGATCTTCGCGCAATTCAGCCGTCGGTGGTTTGTCGATGACGCGGGGAGGAATAACCTCGCCCGGCGGACCCATCATCCAGTCACGATGGTTGGCGTTGCGCCACCTACACGTGACAAAGACGCGCATTTTGTAGAGATCCTTGATCGGATTGTAACCGCCGGCCATGTCGCCGTAGATCGTCGAATATCCAACCGCGACTTCCGATTTATTGCCGGTGGTCAGCAGCATCTCGCCGTACTTATTTGAGATCGCCATTAGGATCACGCCGCGCAGGCGCGACTGAATGTTTTCCTCGGTCAGGCCCGGTTCCGTGCCCACAAAAATATCTCCGAGTGTATCGTTAACGGCTGTAACAGGGCCCTTAATAGAGACAGTATCAAGTCGTGCGCCGAGATTGCGCGCGACTTCGCCCGCGTCGTCCAGAGACACCTGCGACGTAAACTTGGAAGGAAGCATGACGCAGCGCACGTTTTCTGGACCCAACGCGTCAGCCGCAATGGTCGCCACTATGGCCGAGTCGATGCCGCCAGAGAGCCCAAGTAGCGTTTTTTTGAAACCTGTTTTGCGGAAATAATCGCGCAAAGACTCGACCATGACGCGATAGTCTTGTTCCCATTCATTCGGGAACGCCGCTATTTCACCGGGGACGGCACGCCATCCAGCATCTGTTTCTTCAAAGTCAACGTGGGCGATCGCTTCGTCAAAAACCGGCAAACGCATGGCAAGCTCGCCGCCCGGATTTAGGACGAAGGTTCCACCATCAAAAACCTGATCGTCCTGCCCGCCAACCATATTAAGATAGATTAACGGCAGGCCGGTTTCGACCACGCGTGACACCATTTGGTTTAACCGCGTTTCGTACTTGTTTCGATAGTAGGGGGACCCGTTGGGAACGAGGAGAACTTCGGCGCCACTTTCGCCCAATGCTTCGGGCACGTCTTCATGCCATGCATCTTCGCAAATAGGGGTGCCAACGCGCAAAACTCCAAGGTCATAAGGCCCGGCAATCGGACCGGGTTCGAACAGGCGAACCTCGTCAAAGACGGTTTCATTGGGAAGGTGGTGCTTGAGAACTTGCCGCACCAACCGTCCTTCTTTGAGGACGTGATAGGCATTGAAAAGCTTGCCGCCTTGCAGCAACGGCCCCCCAATCCCAAGGGCGGGGCCGTCTGCAGTTTCAGCCATCAGCGCTTCTATGTGTGCCATTGCGTCGCGCGCGAATGCCGGCTTCATCACCAGATCCTGGGTGTTGTAGCCGGTGATGAACATCTCCGGCAGTGCGACAAAATCCGCGCCAGCCGCGCGACCTTCTTCCCACGCGGCCAATGCCTTAGCCTTGTTTCCAGCCAAATCTCCGACGGTTGGGTTCAATTGCCCAAGCGTGATGCGGAAGCGGTTTGTCATGCGCACTCTCCAAGCCCAAACCGTGTCTTAGCAGAGATGCGCCGAAGGGAAAGGGTTCGCGGACGGGAAAAGCGTTGCGAGCACTCGGTCGCTCAACTAGATTTAGCAAAACGGAGTGAAAAAAGAGTGGAACCGATCGTGGCAAGACGACTGAGGCTAAAGCTGGTGGCGACCTGTGCGGCGATTGCGCTGAGTGGGACAGCATGGGCGCAAGACAGCCAAGTCACCACAAAACAGTATGACGACGGTGGCGTTTACGAGGGCACCTTCCGTGACGGCAAACAGCACGGGACCGGAACCTATCGACTGCCAAACGGATATGTCTACTCGGGCGAATGGATGGACGGTGAAATCCGGGGCCAGGGACGCGCCGAATTTCCAAATGGGTCTGTCTACGAAGGTGAATTTTCCGCCGGAAAACCGGAAGGTCGCGGTAAGATCGTATTTGCGGACGGTGGGACCTATGAGGGCGGCTGGAGCGACGGAAAGATCAACGGGCAGGGCGTCGCCAGCTATGCCAATGGTGTTAAATACGAAGGCGGTTTCATCGACGCGCTGCACGATGGACAAGGCCGGATGGAAAGCCCGAATGGCTACATCTACGAAGGCCAGTGGAACAAAGGCATTCGCGAAGGCACTGGCACGATCGAATACCCAGATGGCGCGGTCTACGAAGGCCAGCTTGTGCGCGGTGCGCGCGACGGGCGCGGCACGCTGACGATGCCGGATGGATTGGTCTATGTTGGGGAATGGTCCAACGGTCAGATCAACGGCAGCGGGTCACTGACGCAGCCGAACGGCGACGTTTACGAAGGTGACCTGATCGATGGCAAACGTCAGGGTCAGGGTCGGGTGATTTACGCCAATGGCGATATTTATGAAGGCACCTTCGAAGCAGATCGCCGTCAGGGTCAGGGAACGTTTACCGGCACGGATGGCTACCTTTATGTCGGTGGCTGGGTCGACGGGCGCATCGAGGGCGACGGCGAAGTGACGTATCCAGACGGGTCCGTTTACACCGGCACCTTCAAAAATGATCTTGCCGACGGCGCGGGAAGGATCGTTTATCCGGACGGCAACACGTATGAAGGCGGCTGGGTCGCTGGCGTGATCGAGGGCGACGGCGTTGCGACCTATTCCAACGGATTGGTCTACGAAGGCGGGTTTCTGGACGCGAAAATGCACGGGCAAGGCAAGATGACATTTGCCGACGGCTACACCTATGAAGGCACTTGGGCTGGTGGTCAGCGCGAGGGCGACGGCGTTGCGACCTATTCGGACGGCACCGTGTACGAGGGCAGCTTCGTGGCCGGGCAACGTCAGGGTCAGGGCAAGATCACCATGCCAGACGGCTTCACCTATGTGGGCGAATGGGACGCGGGCGAGATTGACGGGATGGGCGTGGCGACTTACGCGAACGGCGATGTCTACGAGGGCATGTTCGTGCGCGGCAAGCGTCAGGGCAACGGCAAAATCCGCTACGCGACCGGCGAAGAGCGCACCGGCGATTGGGACAACGGTGCCCTGATCAGCACTGACGACGACACGAATTAAGATTTCTTAACGTCGGCATGTAGGAAGTGTGCGGGGTTTGCCACAGCACATCACACAGGCCGTCCGGCGTCCATCTGGCTTAGGAATGCGTCTGCTTGGGCTACGATCGTGTCGCGTTTGTCCGCGTTCATCCGATCCCAGGTGCGATACATATTGCCCATCCGCGGATTGCCCTGGAACTTGTCGCGGTGGCGGTCGAGGAAATGCCAGTAAAGCAGGTTGAACGGACAGGCCCCCTCGCCGGCTTTTGTCTTCACCGAATAAGCGCAGGATTTGCAGTAGTTCGACATGCGGTCGATGTAGTTGCCTGAGGAGACGTAGGGCTTGGAGCCGACGACGCCGCCGTCTGCAAATTGGCTCATGCCGATGGTGTTCGGGGCTTCGACCCATTCGTAGGCATCGGCGTAGACGGCGAGATACCATTCATGGACCTCGTGCGGGTGGATGCCTGCGAGAAGGGCGAAATTACCGGTCACCATCAGGCGTTGGATGTGGTGGGCGTAGGCGTCTTCCCGGGTTTGGGCGACGGCTTGGGACAGGCAATGCATTTTGGTTTCACCGCCCCAGTAGAGCGCGGGCAGCGCCCGGTCGTGGGCAAGGGCGTTGCGGGAGGTGTAGTCGGGGCCTTCGTGAAAATAGATGCCGCGGACGAACTCGCGCCAGCCGATTATCTGGCGAATGAAACCTTCGACGGCATTGAGCGGGGCCGTGCCTTTCTGCCATGCGGCTTCGGCAGCGCGGCAGATTTCGAGCGGTGAGAGCAATCCGGCATTCAGATACATCGACAAGATCGAGTGCCACAGGAACCTTTCGTCGGTCAGCATGGCGTCTTGATAGTCACCAAATTTCGTCAATCCACCATCGATGAAATGCGTCAATGAAAGGCGGGCGTTTTCCGGTGTTACGGCGAACCAGAAGGGCCGCAGCGTGCCGAAATTACCCCCGAACCGCGTCTCGACCAGATCGAGGACGTCTGACGTGATAGCGTCAGGTTCAAACCGCAGCGGGCCGGAGAAATCGACCTCCCCGGGGGCGGGTTTGCGATTGTCGTGGTCGAAATTCCATTTGCCGCCAGAGGGCTTATCGCCGTCCATCAACAGACCGGTCTTGCGGCGCATCTCACGGTAGAACCATTCCAGCCGCAATTGTTTGCGGCCCTCGGCCCAAGCCTCGAATTCGGCGTGAGTGGCGATGAAGCGATCGTCTTCCATCTGCGTAAGGTCAAGAGGTGCGTCGTTCAGATGCTGGATCAACCGCCATTCGCCGGGTTCGGTCGCAATCACTTTCGATGTGCCGTGGCGATCAGCAGCGGCGATCAGGGCCGCTGCGATACTGCCATGGGGCGTGTCAGCGTCTAATTGCGTGTAATCGACTGTCCAGCCGTCTTGCCGCAGCTTTTGCGCAAAATGGCGCATCGCAGAAAACAGGAAGGCGATCTTTTTGGGATGGTGCGGGACGTAAGATGCCTCGTTCGAAACCTCGGCCATGACGACGATGTCTTGCGCTTTGTCGGCGGCTTTCAGGGCGGCGATGTCCGGGCTAAGCTGGTCACCCAGAACGAGAACGAGGCGGCCTACCAAGGAATGCCCCGTGCCGCATAGTCGAAAAACTGACCCGATTGCGCCGGTGTCAGGCCTTCGATGACGTCGATCAGATTTGCCGCCGCCTGGCGCGCCGGGACGGTTGTGTGTCGGCCCGCGTATTTTTCGGTGAAGGATGTCGCAACCGTGCCGGGATGCAGACAAACAGCAGCGGCCTGTTTGTGGGTGCGCTTCATTTCGATGGCCGCACCATGGATCAACTGGTTGAGCGCGGTTTTCGACGCGCGGTAGCTGTGCCAGCCTCCGATGCCGTTATCGCCGATTGAGCCGACACGCGCAGACAGGGCGGCGAAAACCGATGGAGTGGTTTTGGGCAGGAGCCTAAGGCTATGTTTTAAAACAAGCATCGGCCCAACGGCATTGACGCGAAAGGCGGCCTCCATCGCATCTGCCGTCACTTCGCGCACGGCTTTTTCGGGTGCCTGTCCACCAGACTCTAATGCGCCTGTGGCCACGAAGATCAGCGCAAAGGGCGCATCAAGCGCGCCAAGAGCTGCTTCGACACTGGCTTCATTCGTCACATCAAGACCGTCGCGCGAGCGCGACAGCCCCATGACCTCATAGTCGCGGGCCGACAGCTCGGAGGAAATGGCCGTCCCGATCCCGCCGGAGGCCCCTATGACAAGCGCGCGCTTCATAAGGGAATAGCTAGCTGCATCTGCGCAGGCGTCAACGCAGTCTTTTCAGTTTGTTTCGGGCGTGCTTACGTCAATGCAAAGCAAAAAGGGGCGCGTCATGAAGCATCGCAGCGATTTTCCAAGGACCGTTATCGAATGGCCGGATCAACGAATCGCGATGCCCGATGGGGTCGAGCTTTCGGTGCGGATTTGGTTGCCAGAGGATGCCGCGACCAATCCCGTGCCGGCAATCCTTGAGCACCTGCCCTACCGCAAACGCGACGGCACCATCGCGCGTGATGAGCTGACGCATCCCTACTTTGCAGGTTATGGTTATGCCTGCATCCGTGTTGATATACGCGGCAATGGCGACAGCGATGGGTTGATGGCTGATGAATATACCCGGCAAGAATGGGATGACGCGCTTGCTGTGATGGACTGGGTCCGCGCGCAACCCTGGTCGACGGGGGACTGGGGGATGATGGGTATTTCCTGGGGTGGATTTAACTGCCTTCAGGTCGCAGCCCTTCGTCCTGCGGGAATGAAGGCCGTTATTTCACTGTGTTCAACGGTGGACCGGTATGCCGACGACATCCACTATAAGGGTGGGTGCATGCTGGGCGAGAACCTTGGCTGGGCGTCGCAGATGCTGGCCTATTCGTCGCGCCCGCCGGACCCCGAAGTGGTGGGCACTCGGTGGCGCGACATGTGGTTGGAGAGGTTGAAGGCGCAGCCGTTTTTGTTGGAGCCGTGGCTAACGCATCAGCGCCGGGATGCCTATTGGGAACACGGGTCGATCTGCGAGGATTTCGATGCGCTGGAGGTGGCTGTTCTGTCCATTGGCGGGTGGCATGACGGGTATCGCAACACACCAAGTGCTTTGGTTGCGAACATTTCGGCGCCAGTGAAGGCGATCGTTGGGCCGTGGATTCACAAGTATCCGCATTTTGCGGGGCCGGAGCCTCGGATTGGATTTTTGCAAGAGGCGCTCAGGTGGTGGGATCGCTGGTTGAAGGGGGTTGAGACCGGGGTCGAGGACGACCCGGCGCAACGTCTTTGGTTGATGGATACGGTCCCACCAACGCGGTGGTTGGACGTCCGTCCTGGGCGTTGGATTGCGGTGGATGAAGACGTACCAATGCAGGTTTTTCCTTTTGGAAACGGGGTTTTGGGGGCTGCAGAGGCGTTTTCTGTACCCGTTGCATCGCCTCAGACCTGTGGCGCTGGGGCTGGCGAGTATTTCCCGTTCACCTTCGATGAAGATTTTCCCGGCGATCAGGCCGCCGACGATGCGATATCGGCGTGTTTTGAAACTGTTCAATTGGACGAAACCACTGATGTGGTCGGGGCGCCCGTGGTGTCTTTGCGGCTGACGCCCCGTGCGCAAAGCGGTCAGATTGCTGTTCGGCTGGTCGATTTGCGACCCGACGGCGGGGCAACATTAATCAGCCATGGGTTCTTGAATTTGCGACACCACGCAAGCCACGCGAACCCTGAAGATCTGACGCCCGGGGTGGAGATCGACGTGGCGGTGATCATGGATCAATGCGCCTATCGCCTGCCCGCCGGGCATCGCTTGCGGGTTGCGGTCTCAACTGCCTATTGGCCGTTCATCTGGCCCGCACCCCACGCCGGTGGTGTGACGATCACCGCAGGGTCGCTGGCGTTGCCAGTGCGCGAAACAGCTTTGGGCGATGAGGTGGCGTTTCCACCGCCCGAGGCGGCCTTGGCGTGGAAGGCGACCGAGTTGCGCGCGCCGGCACTGACCCGCGAAAGCAAAGTGTTGGCGGACGGCACATCGCTTTTGCGGATCACCACCGACAATGGCGAGATGCGCGATGATGCGCATGGGCTGGCGACCGGGTCGAGTTGTGTTGAGGCCTGGCGTATTCACCCCGACGACCCATTGTCGGCACAGGCGCGGTTTGACTGGGTTGAGACGATGGATCGCGGGGATTGGAGCGTGCACACGCGGTGCCATGCCTCGCTTTGGGCCAGTCGCGACACTTGGCACGGGCGGGCACGGGTTGAGGCCTATGAGGGTGAAAACCTTGTTTTTGAAAAGGATTTTGCGATCGATATTGCGCGCGACGGAATATGATCCGCCACAAACTGTTGCTATTTGCGACGGGCTGCGCCTAGTCTTCCCCAACAGATCGGAATACTATCCGGCAAGACCAGGGAGACCTACATGCACCCCATCCTGTCGACGGTGCTTCAGCGATTGGCGCTTGGCCTGCTGACGCTGTTCTTTGTGTCGGTGATTATCTTCAGTTCCATCGAGTTCCTGCCTGGCGACTTTACGCAAGCCGTTCTGGGTCAAACCGCAACGGAAGAAACCGTGGCTGCGTTCCGCCGAGAGTTGGGGCTCGATCAGCCAGCTTACGTCCGATATTTCGACTGGATTGGCGCTTTGGCGCAAGGCGATCTGGGGACCTCGTTCTCGGGTCGCGCGTCGTCTGGAGTGGATCGCTCGCGTGCGGTGGTTGATCTGGTCGGGCCGCGGCTGGAAAACACGCTGTTTCTGGCAACCATGACTGCGATTATCGCGGTGCCTCTGGCGCTGACATTGGGAATTCTCGCGGCACTTTATCGCGGAACGGTGTTTGATCGCGTTATCAATGCAGTGACGTTGACGACAATCTCGATGCCGGAATTCCTTGTCGCCTATGTCCTGATCCTATTTCTTGCCTCGCTTAATCCCATTTTTCCGAGCCTTGCAAATATCACAGTGGATACGCCGTTCTGGGAGCGGGTTTATCGCTGCGCCCTGCCCTCGCTGACGCTGACGCTGGTGATTGTCGCGCACATGATGCGAATGACCCGGGCGGCGATTATCAACCTTTTGGCTTCGCCTTATATTGAGATGGCGCGGCTTAAGGGCCTGTCACCCCGCAAAGTGATCCTGACCCACGCCTTGCCAAACGCCTGGGCGCCGATTGCGAACGTTGTGGCCTTCAACCTTGCCTACCTTGTGGTGGGCGTGGTCGTGGTCGAAGTGGTGTTTGTATATCCCGGTGTCGGTCAGTTGATGGTCGATGCGGTGACAACCCGCGACATACCTGTGGTGCAGGCCTGCGCACTGATATTTGCCGCCACCTACATCGTTTTGAACCTGATCGCTGACGTCATATCGATTGTCACAAACCCGAGGTTGTTGCACCCAAGATGACCGACACACCAGAGACATATACCGCCAAGGATGAAGTCGGCCAGGTGCGCGCGCGTCGCACCCGGTGGGAGCGAACGTGGATCGAGCTGAAGAAGGCGCCTTTGACGGCATGGTTCGGGATGATCGTCATCGCGTGCTACGTCTTTGTGGCGGTTTTTGCAGGCTGGCTCGCTCCTTACGCCGAGGCCGACAGTTCCTTCGGAGCCTATCTGCCATGGGGCGATGGCCACGTGTTCGGCACAGATCAGATCGGGCGCGATATCTTCTCGCGGATGATCTTCGGCGCGCGCAACACGATGGGCATTGCCTTTGCGACGACCTGTCTTGCGTTCCTTATCGGGGGCGGCTTTGCCCTGATGGCCGCAATCAGCCGGGGCTGGGTGGATCAGGTTATCAGCCGCTTTGTCGATGTCTTGATGGCGATCCCGTCGCTGATTTTTGCGCTGATGCTTTTGTCGATCTTTGGCTCGTCTATTCCGTCGTTGATCATGATCATCGCTGTGTTGGATTCCACCCGGGTCTTTCGTTTGACCCGCGCTGTCGCGATGAATGTGGTGGTGATGGAGTACGTGGAAGCCGCGCGCCTGAGGGGCGAGGGCCTCGGCTGGATCATGCGTCGGGAGATCTTGCCGAACATCATGCCGCCTTTGGTCGCCGAGTTCGGCCTTCGGTTTAGCTTTGTTTTCCTGACGATTGCCGCTTTGAGCTTCCTAGGGGTCGGCATCCAGCCGCCAACGGCGGACTGGGGTTCGATGGTACGCGACAACGCGTCGCTTATTCAGTTCGCCCAATACGACCTGAAAGCCGGCATCACGCCTTTGCTGCCAGCCGCGGCCATCGCGCTTTTGACTGTTGCAGTGAACTTTGTGGTCGACTGGTTCCTGATGAAGACCAGCGGTTTGAAAGAATGAACGCCAAGCCGAGTATGTCTGCCAATAAGAAAGTGCCAAAATGAGTGACGATCTGCTGCTTCATATGAAGAACATCGTGATCGACGGGTTTTCGGACGAGCGTTGGCACCCGATTATCAAGGGCATTGATCTGACGCTGAAGCGCGGTGAGGTGCTTGGGCTGATCGGGGAATCTGGTGCAGGCAAATCGACGCTTGGTCTCGCTGCGATGGGGTTTGGACGCCCCGGCATCCGCCTGACCTCGGGCGAGATCTGGTTTGACGGGAAGGACTTGATGACTGCGACCGAGGCCGAGCGTCAAAGTCTGCGCGGCTCACGCATTGCCTATGTCGCACAGTCTGCAGCGGCCGCCTTTAATCCAGCACATCGCCTGATTGATCAGACCATTGAAGCCAGCCTCAGCCATGGCGTGAAGTCGGCCGCCGAGGCGGCGGAGGACGCAAAGTCCCTTTATGCAGCGATGGATTTGCCAGACCCGGAAAACATCGGGTTTCGCTACCCCCATCAGGTTTCCGGTGGGCAGTTGCAGCGCGCAATGACCGCTATGGCAATGTCGGCGCGCCCCGACCTGATTGTTTTCGACGAACCCACAACGGCACTGGACGTCACGACGCAAGTAAATGTATTGGCCGCGATGCGTGAAGCCGTGGACCGGTTCAATACAGCCGCAATCTACATCACGCATGACTTGGCTGTGGTGGCACAGATGGCGGACAGGATCAAAGTTCTGCGCTATGGCGAAGAGGTCGAAGAGGCCGAAACCCAGGAGATGCTGTCGAACCCCAAGCACCCGTACACGAAAACGCTTTGGGCAGTGCGTTCGATTGTGAAGGCGGCCGAGACAAGCGACGACTACGTGCTTCAGATTGACAATGTGACGGCGGCCTACGGGACGGTTCCAGTATTGCACAAGGTCTCAATTTCGGTGCCGCGCGGCAAGACGATTGCTGTG